>WFMY01000196.1 GCA_015488855.1 Helicobacteraceae bacterium | reverse complement strand
GAAAAGGTGTTGAAGATTTCTAAACTTGGAGATGAAAAGGGTGCAAGCTAAGAAAAAATATACTCTCTTACTTGTACCTCTTGCATAATTTTTATTTATTATTTTAGCAGTTTTTTTAGCTCTTTAAGTATGATTACTGGTGGACTAGGTAGCTGAGGAAAAGCCCTCTGCACTGCATCTGTAACCCACTGAGGATAGATTCTAAAATTGAGTTTTATCTCAAGAGTTAGAGGATATTTTAAATCTTTTGCATTAGGTATAGTATAGACCTCTTCGCGTCTCTCTCCCGCTGGTATCCTCGTGTCACTCAGTAGTTTTTTATAACGCCAAAAAAGAAGCCCAACGGGTTTGCCCTGCTCATCTCCAAATACTTTCATAAAAGGTCGTGCATCTTTATCTAAGTTACCATCTTTTTTGAGTTTGCCACTACTAAAGACAATCTTAGAATCTCTATCTTTGAGGGTAATGTCTAACCAAAGCTCTCTAAAGTCTGAAACACCAGTTGGTAAGTGATGCCCTGCACCGACATTTTTAACACCAGCGTAAATTTTACCATCTTTGATGCTCGCATCTATCTCTGCTGAGGTGCGGAGGAGTTGGAGCGTTTGTTCTTCATGTTTTTTACTTTTAAGCCCAGATAAAAAGTAGTTTGACCCTGCAAAATAGTGTACTTTGATATCTTTTTTTAGTGTCCCACCCTCTGTAGAAGTTCCAGCGAGTGGTGCGAACTTTCCATTTTCTAGGTTTGTCATGTGACAGTCAATGCAATCTTTATGTTTACTAGGCTCTTTTGGATTGTTAAAAGGAGATTTTTCCCACTCTTTAAATGTGGAAACGATAGCTCTTTTGGAATCATCTGGTAAAAACTCATCATGACATGATGCACAGTAGGCACTTTTTTTGTAGATATCTTTTGAGTAACTTGCCTTGTGCATCTTCGGATTTGCATTGATAAACTTCTCACTGAGCCAATGTTTGAACCCTGAGGTAGAACCTTCAAACAGATACTCTTCTCTATTGGTGATATCTAGAGTATAGGAGCTATTTCCTTTTGACGCTACTTTCTTGATACGGTGACAAGTGATACATGAAACCCCTTGTTCAAGTCTTGAGTTACCATGGGTCTGTAGCTCTTTTACAAGATCTTTTCCGCCACTTTCAAAAAGAACATTAGGCATAGAGTTTACTGCCATCTGATGTGTAGTTCTTTTTTGCTTAGTTGTGACTGCACTTGGGTTATGGCATCCCATGCACCATTGACGGAACTCATCCCCTTTATCTGCTCCAGCTAAGTTCTCCATCACCATATAGTAAGGGTTCGTTGCTGTGAGATGCCTATGGTTTGAGTCAGCCCATTGTGCAAATATCTTTGGATGGCAAGATTTGCATTTTGCGGAGGAGGTCCAGTCTTCATTATGATATCTACTAACACCGTTTTCTAACTGAATATTAGTGAGCTTTTCAGTGCTTTTGCTATATGATGCACTAGGATAGGTTAAACAGAGAGTTGTGATAACTATAACAAGAGGTTTTGTTTGTAAAGCTAGGCGTTTTTTTGCATGGATAAAAAGAAAACCTAAAAGAACAAATGAACCATAAAGATGCAGGTAAAAGGACAAACCTCCTAAACTATCTCCACCACGATTTCCAACAAAAAAGAGGTAAAAACCACTCAAAATGATAAGAAGGAGTAAGAGACCAAGAAGGATACCACTTGCACTTTTTGTCTTTCTTACAATCATGTATTCGTAGGTATGTTTGTTGACATAAGGGATAAGTAAAAAGATAGCTATAAAAGCTGAACTCACTATATGGACTGCTTGAATCATTCTAAAATACTCCCACTCGATGTTGAAAATACTCCATTGAAAAATGCCACTGATAAACATAAAGAGTATAAGAATTTTCATATATACATTTTTCATAGTGCATCCTTGTTTGTTATATTGTAATCAACTATCTCACCCTCAAGGGTTTTGAGAAACTCTACTATCTCATCTATCTGTTTGTTTGTAAAGTGCATCCCAAGTTGATGTTTTCCCATGAGAAATACAGCTTCGCGAAGTTTCGCTATGCCACCATTGTGAAAGTAGGGCGAAGTTTTTGTGACATTACGCAACATTGGTACGCGAAAAAGTCGATCTCCGTCTTTTCCCATAAAGCCACCTTTGTTTGGAAATGGAAAAGGGTGATACATTTTTGCATTGAAGTCGAAGTCACTCACCTCTCGAGCTTTTTGAATCTCATTAAAAGAGTTAGTAACATTAATAACACTGTTATAGTCTCGAAGTGGAAACTTTTGTATGCTTTGTCCCCCAACAGTGACACCAGTATGACAACCTTTACAACCAAAGTTTAAAAAGTGAGTTAGCCCTTTTTTTGCTTGAGCATTGATAGCATTGTTATCGCCATCTAAAAACCTATCATATGCCCCTCTAGTTACAAGTGTTTTTAGATACGCTGCTATTGCTTTTTGGATGTTTGTAAAATTAACTTCACCAAAGACAAATTGAAATTTTTTGAGATACTCTTCATCTTGTTTGAGCCTTTTTACAGCTTCATCTTTAGAGAGATACATCTGCGAAGGGTCTGTGATAGAAGCTCCTACCTGATGCTCTATCCCTTTGATATGCCCATCCCAAGTATTAAATTTTGCCAAACCAGCATTGAGTACGGTGAGTGTATTGAGCAGATGTGGGTTTGAAACTCCATTGTAGCCAACAGAGTGCTCAAACCTATCAACACCGCTCTCATCAGAAAGATGGCATACGACACAGTCAGTTTTATCGTTAGTTTTGTTTGTAAGTGCTTTGAGGAATAAGCTTTTATCTTTTTGATTTTTACTCAAAACATGGCAGGTTGCACAGCTTATCTTTTTGTCGTGCGACAAGATAGTATCAAAGTAGAGATCTTTACCTAAGTCTATCTTCTCTTTAAAAAGTCTATTTTCTGGAGTGTCAACAAGCTTTAAAAGTTCACTATAAGTAGCTGGAGTTGCTGACATATTTCTTGAAAGAGCTGCTTGACGAAGAGCATCATCAGTATATGTGGGTTTCTCTTTAGCGGGAAGTAACTTTGAGATGGTAAATATTAGAAGCACTATTAAGATAAAAAAACTGATAAAAAATTTCATAGTTATACCCCGTAAAAGATAGTTTGCATTAAGTAAAGTATATATAAATTAAAAAAAAAGTTCAATAGTTTTTTAGCAAAAAAGGATTTTTATTTTAGCACTAGAGGGATTATTTTTTTAATAAATCTTTTGGATATACACCAAAACTTTCAAAGAATAATTTTGAGAAATGTCCTTGATGCTTGTATCCAACCTCTCTGGCAATTTCTCCTATATTGAGATATTGTTCTTTTAAGAGCAAGTTGGCTTTTTCAAGACGAAGTTTTTGAATGTATCCATATATAGTAGTATTGTAAACCTTTTTAAATACTTTTTTTAATTTTGTTTCATTTGTAGCACAAAGATGGGCTAAGGTTTCAATTGATGGTGGATTTATATATGAACGAAGTAAAATATCTTTAGCCGAACGGGAGATGCAAACTTCATCATCATGTAGCTCTTCATCAAGCATATCTACTAAGTTAAATCTATGAATCATGAACTCTAAGATATTATGTTCACATCGAATGCTAGCCATCAAGTCATCACTTTTTGAATCTAAAATTTTATCAATTATATATAAACTAAGCGCATCGGTTGGCTTAGTATCTATGAGTTCACATGAAACCTCATCTTGAATATTTTGATATAAAAAGTTTATAATCTCAGTTTGTTTTGAACTTAGATATCGTTTTAAAACAAAGTCAGCTATAAATAGGATAAATATCTCACTATTTTGTGCTTTAGATATATTGAATGATAAATCTTGTCTTGATGATGTAAAAATATTTATAGTGTTCTCTTTTATTTCAAATACCTTATCTTTTATATTGTCATGTAAACGCAATGAACCTTTTTTTGTTACAGGTATCATCACCATTCTATCAAGATTGTTAATCTGAAAAGATTTTTCTCTGTTTGATTGAAGGAATATATTAAAAAATACTATGCCGTTAGATATATCTACTCTCTTTATGTACTCATTTTTATGACTGTACAAATATGTAACTTTATATGAGGTATCGGTTATGTTAAAGAAAAAACTCTCCATTATATGTTGTAGTATTGGCGAACTCTTCGCTCAAAATCTTCATCACTCAACTCTTTTCGCATAGGTAAAAACTTTTTAGCTTTATCTCCAACAGTAGCACGAACTGGAAACTTGTCGTTATTGATGATTTTTAAAATCATTAAAGCAACCTCCTGTGCATCGTTACCGTTGTTTATTTGTTCTATGATGATTGGTGTTAACTTTGAAACAAGATTTGCATAGGCTGAGTTCTCATCAAAAGTTTGTAAATTTGTCACAAGATTATCTCTGGCAAACTGCGTATCAAAAAAACCTGGTAAGATGGAATGTACTCGTATATTAAAATCCTTTAACTCATGACGAAGAGAATCCGTAATCCCCTCTACTGCATATTTGGATGAGTTATAAAGAGTTAAAAGCGGTAGCCCAATTTTGCCCAAAAATGAAGATATATTGATGATGATACCGCTATTTTGTTTACGCATTATCCCTATGGTAGCTTTGCATACACGCAGCAGACCAAATACATTTACATTATATTGATTGAGCATCTCATCCTCATCCATATCCTCTATGGTCGATACAAGCCCATAACCTGCATTATTTATAAGTATGTCAACCCTTTTATGTTTATTGTAAATGATATCTACAGCCCTATTTATACTTTCTTGTGAGGTAATATCCATAGATAATGGAATGATATTAGTCTTATTCAAATTTGAAAGTTTACTAATATCTCTTGAGGTTGCATAAACTATAAAGTTATTATTTGCTAAATATTTACTTGTAGCTAGTCCCATACCTGAACTTGCTCCTGTTATTAAAACTATTTTACTCATAATAAACTCCAAAACACTCAAATAACTTCATAATTATCTGTAATTATAACACATTTTGTTTGTTAGTACTTTGTTCAAAATTTGTAAGTATAAGACCAGAGTGTGTCCAGTTGTCTCGCGTAACTCTTTGAGCATTTATGGGTGTAATAGCAAGTTTTTTCTTTGCAGTTTTTTCAAATCTTTGCATGAGTGCATGCAGTTCACTGTCTATGCCAAAAGTATCTATATAAGCATAGATTATCTTCTCAGCAGAATTATTGGACTTTTTAAGGATATATGTTTTGATGCGTATTTGGTAAGCTACACGAAATAGATCACCTATCTTTTCTAGCCTACCATCTAAAAATATTAACTCTCCAAGAGTCTTTTTAATCTCGTTTATATTACCTTTGAGTGCATATTTCTCACAACTTGAGATAAGTTTACACCAATACTCGTTTAAGAGAGTGCCAAGTTGGGTATTACTAAGATGTGGATAACTATCTAAAGTATCAAAACAAGATTTAAAATCATTATTTTCATAATGATTTTGCAACTCCTTGAGATGTTTTATCTCACTACGAAATATCCTTGTTTTTGACTTAAGATGCACTATCTCTTGGAGAAGCTCTATTATTTTAGAAGCTTTTTTAGTATTGCCCTCTTTGATACTCTCTTTGATGCGCTCTATCTTTTTTTCAAGAGTATTTATAAGGACACTGTAGCTTGGGACATTTTGAAGGTATTTATTTTTTTCGGCAAGGGTGCAGGCTTTTGCATACTCTTTCTTATCAACCGCTATGATAAACTGAAGAAATTCTTTGTTTTGTTTGAGAAGAAGCTCTATGGAACTTCTTTTTGCAGGTATGGTTATATAGGGGAAAAGGAATGCTTTTGCATTGTTTATCTTTTGAAGTATGATTTGTCTTTGTGCATTTTTAAAAACATCTTTAAAGACCTCTTCCATTTTTCTATATATAGGGGTATTTTCTAGCTCAGGATATTTAGCACAGATTGCATAAGCTAAAGCATATTTTTTTTCTAAAAAAAATATTTTCAGTCTATCGTAGTGTTTAAATGCGATAAACAAAAGATTTATCTCTTTTTTCTTTGACTTTAGATTGACAAAGGGTTGTAAAAGTTGCGTCGCTGAGGATATATTTTGGTTGATAAGTGCTTGGGTGGCTTCATTGTAGATATTGGTATAGAGCGAAGTTAATCTAATGTACTCTTGAGTATCTTGAAGCATAGGTTCATCTTGGGTAAGTAAAAACGCTTTTTCAAGTGAATTGTGCAGGATGAGAGAACTAAGCTTTTTTTGACTAGGGAAAATCATTTTATTGATTTGTCCATTTTTTAAACTTACTAAGATAGTCTCCTCATCAAGAGTTGCTATATGCGTGATGGAATCATTAAATTCCATATAGTTTTTATGGATGAGTTTGAAACTTCTTAGATCGATGATGGAGAGGTAGTTGGTGTGTGAACATAGCATCGCATAATGAGGATTTGGGAGGAGGCTTATCTGCTTGATTTTGATGAGTGGCGTGTCTAATTGATGGATGAGTTTTTTTTCTTTTAAGTTAAAGAGGCGTAAAACTCCATCTACATTTGCACTTATTAGTGTATACTCATCCAAAAAACAGAGAGCATCTGTGCGTGATTTTCCATTTTCTAAAACAATGGTATTTGCACGGGAATGGATATCTATAATCTGTATAGTGCCACCATAACCTGTAGTTGCGAGTTTGGTTCCTCTAAAGACAAAGGCACTAACAAAATTTTGTCTTATAACGCTGCTTTCGTCTCGTTTGTAAGGAAATGAACAAAGTCTACAAAGGAGTGATAAACCTTCGATCCTATAGTGGAGAACTCTACCATTTTTACTTCCAGCGATGAGGTGTGTAGTCGTATCATCAAAAGATAAAAGTTCGATAGGCTCATTTTGTGTATTGATGGTTTTTATGATATCTTTTGTAAGTAGATTGACGATATATATAAGACACTCATTTGCAAAGGCTAAAAAAGAGCCATCGCTATTGAAACAGATAGCCGTAGTAGAGGAGTTTAAATATTGATGTATAAAGTTAAGTTTTATACTACACTCATCAGAAGAGCAGATTTTAGCACCATGAAGTTTAGTGGCAAAAGCTATATCTTTGTTCTTGAGAACTTCAAGCGAAGTGAGAAGCGATCTCGCTTTTACACACTCGTAAATTTTACCCATCAAAAACCCCTATTGCATAGCTTGGGTTAAAAGAGATGCTTTTATTAGTATATTTTTTTAATAAGCAATTGGATATTGACATTGTTATTCCATTCATTTTTATTGACACTATAGGAGCAGTTAAGTTTTTTATCTTTAGGCATCTCTAAGACCTGTTTAAAGAGAATAAGTTCAAGAGTTTTTCTCTCATGTTGATTTTGGCGTACTATGATTTTACAATGGTTTTTCTCTTTGCCAAAAGTTTTTATCTCAAGTATTTGTGCATCTTGTATAAGAAACGATGGGCGTATATTGGCTTCACCATAGGGTTCAAAACGCTCTAAAAGGTCTAAGAGTTCGATATCAATAGTATCTGTTTCTAAGATGCCCATCACTTCATCTTTTGGTAAAAAATCTTTTGCATCAAGAGCATCAGCACTTTTGTTGATAGCTTTGCTAAACTCTTGAAGTTTGAGAGCATCAAGACCTAAGCCAGCTGCCATCTTATGTCCACCAAATTTATCCAAGTAAGATGAATTTTCCTTGATAAGCTCATAGATATTGACCTCACCTATGCTTCTAGCGCTTCCTTTGGCGATACCATTTTTTACATTTAAAACGATAGCTGGGACACCAAATCTCTCAACAAGTCGTGCAGCAACGATGCCCACGACTCCCTCGTGCCAATGTTCATCTGCAACTACGATAACCTTGTCCTGAGGGTTGACTTGCCCAATCGCTTCTTTTGTAGCATCAGCTTCTGTTTCTTTTCTGAGTTCATTGAGTTTACTAAGAAGTTCAAACTGTTTGTAGGCTTTGTTCGTATCTGTCGCACGGAAAAACTCTAAGGCTATGGAAGCATCTTCGAGTCTTCCTGCAGAGTTTATGCGAGGTGCTATTGCAAAGGCTATATCTTCACTAGAGATGGAGGTTTTGTTTAGAAAATCTCTTATGATGATAGAAGAGGGGCGATTGGAGTGCATCATCAGTTTAAGACCCTCTTTAACAAGCGTACGGTTAATATCTATAAGTGGCATAATATCTGCGATGATGGCAATGGCTAAAATATCTAAAAATTGTTTCATATCTATCTTTAAAGCTAACTCTTTTTTAACAAGTGCTAAAAGTAACCATGCCACCTGAGCACCACAAATCTCTTTAAAAGGGTACTCACAAGTATCAAGCTTTGGGTCAACTATGGCAAATGCTTGGGGTAAAGCATCTGCTGGGGTATGGTGGTCTGTTATGATGAGATCTATCCCTCTTTCTTTACAGATTTTAGCAGCCTCTAGGGCTGTGATACCATTGTCAACTGTGATAACTAAGTCTGCATCAACTCGTTCTAAAACATTTGGACTCACACCATAGCCATCATGAAATCTATTTGGAATGATAGCCTCAAGGGGATAAGGGATTTGTCTAAAAAAGTCCACCATGATAGCCGTAGAGCTCACCCCATCGACATCATAGTCACCAACAAGAGTGATTTTTTTATTTTCTCGTATAGCATTGGCAATCTTTTTAGCAGCTTTTTGGGCATCAATGAGAAGGGCAGGATTTGGAATCTCAGAGAGTTTTTTATCTGCGGTAAACCTCTGAGATAAAGTATTGATAATAAGTTGTTTATTAAGTAAAGGTATTGTCTTCATAAGTGTAAGTATAGCCACATGAAAGTATAAATAACTTAAGTAAAATTAAAAATGTAATTTAAAACTACTTCCCTTATCTAGCTCTGACTTTACTTCTACTCTTATATCATAAGCATCACATATCTGTTTTACTATACTAAGTCCCACCCCAAAACCTCCAGCTAAACTAGAATCTCTTTTATAAATCTCAAAAATTTCTTGCAGTTTACTCTCTTTTATACCCATACCTTCATCTTTGATAATAAAATACTCTTTTGTAAGTTTCATAGTTATCATCGTATCTGGCATAGAGTATTTGATAGCGTTAGAGAGGAGGTTAGAAAAAAGCAGTTCAGCTTTTGATGGAACCATACTCAACTTAACATCTTCTAAGTCAGTGATAACTTTTATATGTTTTGCATCAATGAGTTGGGTATAGTATCTGATAGTCTGCTCAACTATATCTTTGAGATTAAGCAACTCAACTTGTTGCATCTCTTGTTTAAAGTTAAGATAAGTGAGTGACTTATAGATGCTCTCAAGCTGTTTGGTACTTATAGAGATATTTTGAAATATATTTTTATCATAAATACCTTTTTTCATCCCTCTACTTGCGCTCATCTTTAAAACCGTGATAGGTGTGTTTAACTCATGTGAAACATCTTGTATAAAATTTTCTATCTGCTCCACTCGACTACGCAAAGGTTTCATAAATAAACGCGCAAGAAAAAAACTAACAAAACCAACTAAGACTAAAACAACTCCCACTACAAACAAAACAAGTAGTTGCAAATTACGAAGTTTGTTAAAATAACTTTGTGTTTTTACGATGACATAAGCGATACCTAGATGCTCTTGAGGTGATGCAGAGATAAGTACTTTGTATCTCCCTTGTTCAAAATAATCCTCTTTATATTTTTTAGCATCAAGAGTTGGAAT
>WFMY01000195.1 GCA_015488855.1 Helicobacteraceae bacterium | reverse complement strand
CCCTTACCATTGAAGAGGGAACACCCTTTGAGAAAAAACCTCAAATGGCTAGAGAGGAACTCTCCCAGACCTCATGGCTTTTTAAGAGCATACAGTCCTATGGCTTTGAGCAGTATGAGATTAGTAATTTTGGAACATATCAGAGTAAACACAACCTTGGTTACTGGCAATACAAAGACTACCTAGGTTTAGGGAGTGGCGCAGTTGGAAAACTTCACAATAAAAGGTTTTATCCAAGCTCTGACATAGAGATCTACATCAAAAATCCACTTCACAGAGAGATAGAAATCTTAAGTGACGAAGATATCAAGATAGAAAAGATATTTTTAGGACTTCGCTCAATAGTTGGATTTCAAGCAGATATTCTCAATCATAAAGAACTTCAAAAATGTGAAATACTCACTAAAGAAAAAAAAATATCCTACAAAAATGGTACTTTTTACAACGATAACTATCTTTTGGCTGATGAGATTGCACTTTTTATAGCTTCTTGAAGTTTTTTTAGATAAAATTCATCTTCTCTAACTGGCAATGTCAGTTAACTAATATTTATAAGGTTTAATATGTTTGGCATGGGTTTTACCGAGATACTTTTTATAGCTGTAATTGCTATCCTTTTTCTAGGTCCAGATAAACTTCCATCAGCAATGGTTGAAGTTGCAAAGTTTTTTAGAAGCACTAAAAAAACAATTATGACAGTAAAAGATTCTTTAGAAGAAGAGATGAATATCAATGAGATAAAACAGGAGGCCCTTGCATATAAAAAAGAACTCCTGAGTGCGAGCAATGATCTCAAAAGTGCTACTGATTTATCTGAGATAGGTACTTCTATCTCAAGTTTAAGTGATGATTTACTCAGTGATGACGATGATGAGTTCCAAGAGCAACCTAAAAATATAAAAAAAACTCAAGAAGTAACTTTTGAAAAAAAAGACAAAAAAGACAAAAAAATTAAAAAAGAAGCTGTAGATGTTTGATGATATAAGACCACACCTTGTAGAACTTAGAAAAAGACTAGGAATCTCCTTTGCGAGTTTGATAGTTATGTTTTTTGTGATGTTTTATTTCCATGAGCCTATCCTCAACTGGATGGTAGAACCTCTCAACCAAGCCCTCATAGAAGTTGGCAAGAAGTCTGTTCATGCAGCAGATGGCATGGTGACCACAAGTCAAGTGGGTGGTGCATTTTTCGTAGCACTTAAGGTCTCCTTTTTTGCTGCTATCATGGGGGCATTACCTATCATCCTTTCTCAAATTTGGGCTTTTATTGCCCCTGGCTTGTATGCCAATGAGAAGAAAATGGTTATCCCTTTTGTGGTAGGTGGCACGACTATGTTTGCTGTAGGGGTCTTGTTTGCTTACTATGTTGTAACCCCTTTTGGATTTAATTTTCTCATAACCTTTGGTAGTTTCAAGTTTACACCACTCATCAACATCGAAGACTATGTAGGTTTTTTCACTAAGATTATGTTTGGTTTTGGACTAGCCTTTGAACTCCCTATATTTGCATACTTTTTAGCACTATTAGGTCTTATCAATGACAGAAATATGATAGAATTTTTCAAATATGCTATTGTGATTATCTTTATTGTAGCAGCCCTACTCACACCACCAGATGTTTTAACGCAACTTCTTATGGCAGGTCCACTCATCATCCTTTATGGCTTATCTATACTGATAGTCAAAGTAGTCAATCCTGCTTCAAAAGAAGAAGATGATAGTGAAGGTGAAGATAATGAAGAGGAAGATAAACTCGCAAAAATTTTACCACTAGCAAGTAGTGATACAGACAAATAGTTATGATACCAAAAGAACTTCTCACTGATAGTTATGATTTCATCTTACCAGATGCACTCATAGCTACCCATCCAGCTCATCCCCGTGACCATGCAAAACTCCTTGTTTATAACCGTGCTACAGATGAGATTATACACACCTATTTTTATGACTTAGAAAAGTTTATCCCTCAAGAATGCGCCCTCATCTTTAACGACACTAAAGTGATAAAAGCAAGACTCTATGGAAAAAAACAAAGTGGAGGTAAGATAGAACTTCTTATTAACAGACCCCTTGATGCACATACTATCAGTGTCTATATCCGTGGAAAAGTCAAGGTAGATACTGAGATATACTTTGATGATGCTCTTATAGCCAAAGTAACTAAGCTCCGTAATGATGGTAGTCGAGAGATAGAGTTCTTCCTTGAGACAACAAGTGGTGATGCACTACGCTTTGAAGAACTCCTCCCCATCATAGATAAGATTGGTCATGTACCATTGCCACCCTATATCCAAAGAGATGATGATGAAAGTGATGAAGCCGAGTATCAAAGTGTCTTTGCAAGATCTGAGGGTGCAGTTGCGGCACCTACCGCTTCTCTTCACTTTACACCCAAGCAACATAAGCAGATTTGTAAAAACCATAAGCACGCTTATGTAACCCTTCATGTTGGAAGTGGGACATTTAAACCTGTTAATACTAAGATTATCACTGAGCATCCTATGCACTCTGAATACTATAATATCTCTGATACAGCTAAAGAACTTCTCGACTCAAAAAAACCCATTTTAAGCATAGGAACGACTTCGACAAGGACTATTGAGTTTTATGATAAACATGGTAAAGTTCAAAGAGGTGAAGCAAATCTTTTCTTGCACCCACAAAACAAACCAACGAGAGTCAATCACCTACTCACAAACTTTCATCTTCCAAAGTCAACGCTACTTATGCTTGTAGCTTCTTTCATAGGAGTTGATAAGACGCAAAATCTTTACAAGATAGCTATCCAAAACAACTATAGGTTTTACTCTTATGG
>WFMY01000194.1 GCA_015488855.1 Helicobacteraceae bacterium | reverse complement strand
TATCAAACTTTATCATACTTCTCTAGTTCTCAAGCAGTCTTTTACGAGCACGACTAAAAATATATTGTGCATCCTCAGTAGTTAAATCCTTATCACCGACTTTTTTACATAGTCCTAAAAAAAGAGCATGTAACTCTTGGGTATTAGAATTCGAAGATTTTGCATATTTAGCCCAAATACTTAGCTCATGCTTGTCATAACAATAAGAGTTGTCGTAGTTATTACTTTTTCCCATATTGAGGTATCTTTTTTTATACTCAAATGTTTTTGCTATTGTAGTAAATTGATCTGTTTTTACAGCATATGAAGTCTTATCTAGATAGTCTTTATTAAGTAAAATAGCAACTAACTCATTATTTGAGTTAAAGACCCCTCCTCCAGACATTCCCCTCTCTGCTTCAACATTAACAATAATACTCTCCGTGTTATTTTTTGAAATTATTCCTTTGAGTAAAAGGTTATCATATCCCAATATATAAACATCATCACCTAGTTGTATCTGCTTCGCCATTTTTACATAAGGAATCTCTTTTGCATCAATATAAAGATATGCTAAATCATTTTTTATGGATATCTTCCCTACTTTTACACTATATTGTTTATGCTCTTGAGAGATAAGAGTTATCTCCTTGTACATATCAATATTGTGATAAGCAGTCACAAGTTTACCATCAGGACTTATCGCTACGGCTGTGCCATAGACTATTTCATTATCTTTAGTAGTGACTTTTACAGTATATGTAACAGCCTGTGCAGCTTTAACATTAAACTTGCTCAGACTACATGTTATATTCGAGGTAACAGATGTGATTTTGTTGGATGCTTCTCTATATAAAACTTTTAATTTCTCTCTATTTTCTTTTGAGTCAATATGTTGCATATACTCTTTAGAATCATTAAGCAGTTTACTAGTATTTATATCTTTAGAATACAACATCAATTTATTGTAATAATCTGTTGATGTTGTATTATTCTCTTGGGCTAATAAACTTAATACAAACGATAAACTGATAATCATGTATCTCATATAAAAATCCTATTTTTTCAATTATAACATGTAAACGTTCACAAAATATGACTTGAGCTTAAAGTTAGGGTATTAAAGTACTTCGCAACATATCAAATCACTTTAGAGCAATGTTTTTCACTTACTTTTTGAAAAAAGTCACAGTAGATATCCCACGAGGTAAGCCTATTTAGTTTAATGCTAAATTTTCTAGTAAACTCGAAATGGGGTATTTAAGCAGTTTTTTTTTCTTATCAATGCAACCCAAGTCTATAGGGAAATCTTTTAGATTATGTAAATCATAGGTTAAATTGCCCTGCTCTACTTCTAAAGAACTCCGCACTCTTTTTGTTTACATTCAAGTATAAATTCTAAAAGAGCACCTGTATCGTTTTGGAGATTAATATAATCATTGAGAATATCTTCGATTGCACTATAATCATTTAACATTTGTAGGTCTGTGTGATCACATAAATCTAAAACCATATCAAGCGATTGTAATCTCTCTTCATCCTTATCCTCTTCACATTCCTCAATATGTTCCACTATAGCATTAGGCAGCTCAAATCCATAATTATTATCTCGTAAATCTTCCATCTCTTTACTCACCCTGTATTTCTTATTTAAATCTAACTATTTTAACATACACCTTTTAAAAAAAGTCTTGATTTGATAAATAAGAGTAAACTTCCATATGAATAACTCAATATACCACATCGCGATGATAAACCTTCTCTGGGTATTTATCCCTGTTGTAATTATGATATTTATCTATTTTAGTTGGACAAAAGATAAGTTTACCATTCCTTATGCCTTACTACGAATGCTGACACAGCTTATTTTAATAGGATATGTTCTCACTTATATTTTTAATTCTGACTCTTCAATTTTAATAATCTTAATTCTCAGTGTAATGCTTATTTCTGGTAGTATAATTGCACTACGACCGCTTCAAAAAAAGAATAGATTGTTATATCTATATACTTTTATTTCAATATCTATTGGTGGTATTTTTACATTGTCTATGGTAATAT
>WFMY01000193.1 GCA_015488855.1 Helicobacteraceae bacterium | reverse complement strand
GACCATCAGCTGCAGAAACAACTAAGATAGCACCATCCATTTGAGCAGCACCAGTAATCATGTTTTTAACATAATCCGCGTGACCTGGACAATCAACGTGTGCATAGTGACGAGTGTCAGTCTCATACTCTACATGTGAAGTAGCGATAGTAATACCACGCTCTCTCTCTTCTGGTGCGTTATCGATCGCATCATAATCCATAAGCTCTGCACCGTTAGTTACTGCCAATACTGCTGTGATAGCTGCTGTTAATGTTGTTTTACCATGATCAACGTGACCAATTGTACCAATGTTTACATGCGGTTTATTACGCTCAAACTTTTCTTTTGCCATAGTGTCCTCCGACTTTAAATGTGAATTGAAATGGAATTATATCCAAAAATCATTCAATTATTGCTTAAATTATTCTAAGTATTCTCAAAAAGTAAACTTTTTGTAGCTTTAGGGTGTTGTAGGGACTTAAAGTCCATGCCAATAAAATGGGCTTAGCTCATTTTATTATTTACAACGATGGTGCTGACGGTGGGATTTGAACCCACGGCCTCTTACTTACCAAGCAAGTGCTCTACCCCTGAGCCACGACAGCAAAATAAGCAATAATTGCATGATTTTTTTAACATTAATAATTAATTATTAGTTTGGAATTAGATAAAAAGCTATCAAAAGATGTAGAAGTTAATTAATGAAAATTGTACTTCAGCTTCCAAAATATTTTTTGACTTAAATGGAGCGGGTGAAGGGATTCGAACCCTCGACAGCTTGCTTGGAAGGCAAGAACTCTAGCCACTGAGTTACACCCGCATTAGTCAAAAAAGTGGTGGTGGGAAGAGGAGTCGAACCTCTGAACCCATAGGGAGCAGATTTACAGTCTGCCGTCGTTGGCCACTTGACTATCCCACCATTATTATTTGGTCTAACACTGTTTCTAATATTCTATTTCAATGGTGCTGGCACGAGGATTTGAACCCCGGGCCTGTTGATTACAAATCAACTGCTCTAGCCAACTGAGCTATGCCAGCATCGAAATTGAATGGGAATTATAGACAAAAATACTTCTAATGTCAAGCATTTTTTTAGAAATTTATATAATCTTCATCTTTTAATATTTTAGGCTCCCATTTTCCTTGCATCTCTTCAATCTCTTTAGCTATTGTATGAATAAAAGATGGCTTAATGTGATTGATGTAGAGATTAAAATCATCTCTTTTCAACTCTTCCATCATCTGAAAAAGTAGCTTTGGTGTTAAATGTTTTGAACTTTTTGCTAACTCTTCCATTGAGGAGGGAAAAGAACACTCAAAAACTACTGACTTTATATCTTCTCTTTGTTCTATAATCTCAAATACATTAGACATCTTGTAGGTATCTGCTGTGATTAGAACACTACTATCATTTTTTGTAAAAATATACCCACAACTTGCAACTGTATGATCAGTAGGGAATGCCTCTATAAACTCATCATTGCCAAGTCCATATACTTTTCCCAGTTCTATTTCCATATACTTAATAGCCATATTATCTGACTGAACAAGTGGTATTTTAGAAAAATCTGGCCAAATAGAATTATTGAGAAAATTTTCCTTTATCGCTTTAAGAGTATCGGGCAAACCAATAATGTTGAGTGTTGTTTTCCTCTGTGAAAAATAATTATCCAAAATATAGGCAATATCACTAATGTGATCAAGATGGGAATGTGTTAACCAGATATTTTGGATATCTACACTTGCATCTTTGAGTGGTCTTAGTAGGTTACCAGCATCTATGACATTTTTCTTATTGAGCAAAAAAGAACTTGTTCCAAAACCAGGGGCTTTTGTACCATAAGCACCCAATATTTGTATCTTATCACTTACTTTTTGTGCTGTAATTTCAGGTTTTGTATAGTGGTCTTTAAACTTCTCACGGACATCAAGTAGATCATCTAAGTTTTCAAAAAATAGGTCTACAAGCTTTGGATCAAAATGTTCCCCTCTTTCTTCTTTAAACAATTTAAAAATCTTTTCATCGTCCCAAGCTTTTTTATAGACCCTATCTGAGCCAAGAGCATCAAAGACATCAGCAATCGCTGTAATACGCCCATATATATGGATATTTTCACCTGAAAGTTTTCTTGGATAACCAGTTCCATTCCATTTTTCATGGTGTTCATAAGCGACTACAGCAGCAGCTTTTAGAAGTGGTCTCTCTGAATTTTTAATCATATTGAAACCGAGTTCAGCATGAGTATCCATGATTTTACGCTCTTCTTCATTAAACCTTCCAGGTTTTTTAAGGACTGCATCTGGAATAGCTATCTTACCTATATCATGCATAGGAGAAGCTTGCTTGAGCATCTCTGCCTCATCCTGCGTCATGCCATAGGCAAGTCCAAGTATCTCTGAGTATTCTGCAACTCTTTTAACATGGTTTCCTGTCTCTTTGGAACGAGATTCTCCAATAGCACCCATCGTAAAAACCACTTCTCTTTGGGTGTCATCTATCTCTTGAGTGAGAGCTGCCGCAGATAAGGTTTCAGCTGCATAGGTACTTGCGAGAGTAAGTCGTTGCATATCTCTATCGTCAAAGACACCTTTTTCTCCCTGATGATTCATCACTTGAAAAGCACCAATAATTTCATCTTCATTATTAAACATTGGAATTACCATCATGCTTTTTGTACGGTATCCAGTCTCTTTATCTACATTTGCATTAAATCTCAAATCATCATACACATCATCAATAAGAATTTTTTCTTCATTAATAATTGAGCTTCCAACTATCCCAGAATCTATTGGAATTTGTAATCTTCCCTCTACCCCATGGGCAACTTTTGTCCAAATCGTTTTTTTATCATCACTCACAACCCATACTGTGCATCTATCAGAAGAGGTTAAAGCCCTACCCATATCTGCCAAGATACGGATAGTTTCATCATAGTCTCTCTCTTTTGAGACCTCTGTCAAATAAACAAATATTAATTGTAAAATCTCATTTGCATTCAAGCTTCTTGGATGTTTCATTGTTTGTCTCCTTTATCAAAGAAGTAAATTCTTTGAGAAATTTATTATACATAATTTGTCCTATTTTGTTGTCATTTTATGAACACCCCAATGCTCATTTCTTTGGATTTTTTCTAACATATATTCAGATGGTCCATCATCAAAATCATTGACTATCTGAGTAAATAAAGCTTTTGCTTTTTGTAAATCTAGTCCTTTGTATATATCTAGTGCTTCTTCATAGTGTCGCTTAATCTCTAATGAAGTTTCAGTATCTGGCATCAACTCAAATAGAAGTACAGCCTCATCTTTGCCTTTAACTTTTACTGGTTCAATCTCTCTGTATATAAATTTCTCAGTGAGCTTTGCAACTGTAAATTCTGTGATAAGTATCTGTATAGTATAGTTTTTTGTTAAACCCTCAACCCTTGAAGCAAGATTTACTCCATCACCAATAACAGTATAATCTTTTTTCGCATCACTACCAATATTTCCTACAATAACCTCAGCAGTATTAAGTCCTATCCCTATGCGGATAGGGATAATGTTCTCTGCCTCAAAAACCTTGTTAAGAGCATCTAACTTTTTTATCATAGAAAGGGCACTGTGACAAGCTGCATCTGCATGCTGCTTAACATCTACAGGGGCATTAAAAAATGCCATAACGGCATCACCTATGTATTTATCAAGCATTCCACCGTTGTCTAAAACAGATTGTGTCATAGGGGTAAAGTAACGGTTAAGTATCTCGATAAGCTTTTCTGGTGTCATTGATTCGGAAATCGTTGTAAATCCACGAATATCACTAAAAAGGATGGTAAGCTCTTTTTTCTCCCCACCTAGTTTGATAGAATCAGGATTAGCAATAAGCTGGTTGAGTAGATCACCAGAAAGGTATGAGGAGAAAGTATCTTTTAAAAACTTTCCTCGATTTTCTTGCTTAGTAAAGGCTATGCCTTCAACTGTAGCTGCTGATAAGAACAAAGCAATCAAAGGGAAGAATAAGTCAATATAAAGCATCTCGCTAATAAAAAGATAACGAATAAAGATATAGACTAAAAAATAAACTAATATATCTATAAGAACCCGATGAAAAATCTTAGAAAAGAAAAGCACTAACACAAAAGGCAAAAAGACAAAAAATACAATTAACCAAGACGACACCATCTTTGGCTCACTAATAAGATGCCCTTGAAGTAAGTTTGAGATGAAAGTATAATGCACAAGAGGCCCAGGAATAGAACCAATAGGTGTACTTACAATATCCCCAGAACCAACTTCAGTAATCCCTAAAATAACAATCTTACCTTTAAAATACTCAGGCTTAACTACTCCAGTAGCTACATCTAAAAAAGAGATTATCTTATACTGATCTCGTTTATAAAAGTTTACTAGGACAAGACCATCGTCATTGAGACTAATCTTTTTATCATTTATCTGGACATGGTGTGCATCTACCCTAGAGATATCTTTGTTAAACTTAAGTCGTAAACCTTGAATCCCAAGAGAGGGATAGAGTATATTTTGAAAGTACATTGCAACAGGATAGAGACGAAACTTGTCATCACTCGCTCTAAAAGTTGAAAAGCTCCCAGAGAGGGTACAAGATTCTAGTATTGGTAAGATGTTCATCTCAGCAAACTCAGCAGATGGAAAATGAGGGTTTGAATATTTTGCAACTTGGGACTGTAAAAGGTCTAATGAAGAATCGCTAAGTACATCTAGCTCATCATCAGTTATCCCTTGAGTAGCATTGTGTCTAAGAAAAAATCCACATACACTTGCATTGAGATTTGAGATAGATTCTCCTAATATTGCGTCTTGTTCCTCTGAGGTTGGTTCAGAAAAAATCATATCCATAAGCACGACATCAGCTTGAGATAGGTTGTTGACACCAAGTGCCAATTTTTCTCTTTTCCAAGGCCATCTACCATAAGTATTTACACTTGGTTCATCAACAGCAACAAAAACAACATCTTTACTTATCTCTTTATCTTGAAGTTCAAAATTAATATCATTGAAACGCAAAGAAAAACTTTCAAAAGGCTCCACCTTATATATTTGTAGCACTAAGACTATTATCAATACTGGAATTAAAGCAACAAAGTAAAGAAGCTTATCTTTCATCAAATCCACCTTTTACTTAAACTCTAAAAATCCATTGCTTTATCAACAGCATCTAAATGTTTACTACCATTTATCTGAGAATCGACATTGTCACCAAATATAGCATTTGTATCTTTTAGAGTATCTGACATCTTCATCTTTACACCACTTGATGCCATACCCTCAAAATCATCAAATTCAGTATCATCAGCACTATTCCATCCACTTTCCTTAACGACATGACCCTCAAAAGAGATAACATTTCCTGCTTCAAGATCAAACTCTTTAGTTATCACAGGTTTTGGTTTTTTGATACCCTTGAACTTATCAAATCCTTCCATTTGTTCATTGATGTAAGTATTGTACTGAGCTAAGACCTCTTTTGTGTAAAGTTCAAAAGATTGTGAAGTAGCACTCGACACACCAATCTTACCCTCTTTAAGTGCTACACTCTTATTTTTTTCACTAGAGTTGATAACAAAAGTAGTCCCCTTAATCCCAATAATAGCAAAAGGAGTTTTCACTTTCAAGGAGTTTTTTGCATCTCGTGAGGTGATGTTATAAAAAACTTTTCCACCCTTTTGATTGATGGCATTGTTAGCTGCGAAATGAACCGAAGAGCTTACATCTAGAACAATAGTAGAACCATCTTTAAGCTTAATAACTGTTTTAGCTTTTCTAGAGGTTGTAACCAAATCACCCTCTCTAAGCTCCTGCCCAACTTTAACTTTTGACTTTTTAATAGAACCTTCACTTTTAACTTTTACACTTCCTGTGACAGAGGTAACACTTCCAATCACTGCACTTGCGTTGATAAGTGTAAAAAAAGACAAAATTAATGTTATTAAAACAGATTTCATACTATACTCCCAAAATAATTTAAACTATTATAGCATGTTAAGTTTATTTTGTTAATTAAAGGCTGAAAAATGTTAAAAATATTGTTTTCACCCTCCGAAGGTAAAAGAGGTGGAGGTGTTAAAACAAAAACTCCACTACTTGGTGCTGACTCTGCAAGAGATGAGATCCTTAACACTTATAACAAGATAGTAAACTCACAAGATGAAGACTCCATAAAAAAGCTCTTTGGTATGAAAAAATTCAGCGATTGTGCACCCTACATAGTAGATATCTTTCACTCTGAACTTATGTGTGCCATAGAACGATACCGTGGAGTAGCTTATGATTATCTGGACTATGATGCACTTAATGATGATGCACAAAAGTATATTAAAAAAAATACTCTCATTTTTTCCAATCTTTATGGACCGATCTATGCGGGAGATACCATAGCAAATTATAAAGTGAAACAGGGAAACAATATCGGAGATATAGCACCAGACAAGTTTTATAAAGAAAGATTTTCTTATCAACTCGATCTTCTTTTATCTCAAGATGAGATTTTAGACTTGCGAGCTGGATATTACGATAAATTTTACAAGCCAACTAAACCCTATACCACACTCAAATTTTTAAAAGGTGGTAAGGTTGTTAGCCACTGGGCGAAAGCTTACAGAGGCTTAGTTCTCAAAGCAGTTGCACAAAATAACATACAAAGCATAGAAGAGTTTATCTCTTTAGAGATAAAAAACCTCACTGTTCATGAGATTCAAACAGTGAAAAACAAAACTGAGATAGTGTATAATATACTAAAGTGAACTACCCAACCGCTAAACAAGTTCCACTTTGTCGTGAAATTATTGCTTGTTT
>WFMY01000192.1 GCA_015488855.1 Helicobacteraceae bacterium | reverse complement strand
TTCTCCTGTTGGTTTTAGAGGCACCTGAAGATGAGGTACTAGCACTATTTTCACCTGCACCAGCCCATGATGATGCACTGTTTACAAACTCTACCTCAAATCTATTTGAAGTTGCTGGCGAGGCTACAGAAGAGTATTCATCATAAATAAGCCATGAAGAAGCATTGTCCTTAAAAGTTACTTTGTATGGGTAATATGTTCCCTTGTAGGTGATAGGGAGATGAGTAATCCCTCCAGTAGTAGTCGTGGCACCAATAGTTGTTTTTGATGTACCAATCTGAGAAAGAGTTCCAATAACTCCTCCAATTGGAGTGTGCAGTGTATTGACAAACCATCTTGGGTCATCTGTGTATTTTGAGGCGATAGAGTTTGGTAGGAGTGTTTTATGACAAGTGTTACCATTGGCATCAGTGCCATAACAATATGTTTCAAAGTAGATTAAATCTACTGCATTGGAGGTATTGAACCTTTGTCTTGGGGCATGGGATCGAGCATACAAGAATGTAACCGTATTCGTTGCAGTTGCATTACCTGTAACAGCCCCTGTTGGGTACGATGCTGTAGCATTTAAAGAGAGTTCTCCAAGATTTACTTTGATGGGATTGAGTGGAGTGTTTGTTGTTCTTGCAAAATTAAATCTGAGTTGTTTTGCGTTGTTTGATTCGTTCCATGTGATGGTTTTAGTTCCATTTGTAAAGCCTAGTTTAATGCTGGAGTTGATATCTTTTGTAACTAAAGTAGGGGTGTTGGGTGTAGAGTTAGCGATGGTGATGTTCATATCCTCTTCCCACAGTCCAGAGCTATAGTTTTTTGTAACTCCATTGAGTGCATTTCTAGCACTCATAGTGATATCCATCGCAGCAAACATATCTGATGAGTTGTTAATATCGTTTGAAAGATATGTGAAAACACCATTATGAGCATTTTTTATGGTGATAGTATCAAAGGTAAAAGAAGCGGGGATAAAAGTTGTATTGAGATCGCCACATATGTAAGCACCATTTGCGCTACAATTTTGTGGTGTGCCATCACCATTATCAACAGCAGCCCAGTTTCGATCTTCAAAATGGAGTGTTATTTTACCCACATCATCAAATTGTGCAGAGGCGTTGGAGGCGAAACCATTTGTAAAGTTTGGCGCTGCAATAGTGCTAGTTCCTACCATATTTCCTGTTGTATCAACAGTTGTGTTATTTTCGTAGTAGGTTGTTGTTATGTTGAGTGTTGGGGCAGTAGTGTAACCAGAAGTAGTGGCACCAGAGATATCTTCTGCGGTAAAGTTGAGATCTAAATTTGCAGCAGAGGTAACAGAGTTGATATTCCCTCCATCGCTTTTGATGATAGTGAATCTGTTTGGACGGATAGCAAATGTGTCTTTTGAATTACTAGTTGCATAGCAGGGTGTCCCAGATGAATTTGAGCAGTATGTAGTGGGGCATGTACTCCCGGGTATGCATGATGCAGTGTTAACGATCCAATTGCCAAAGCACCAGCCCCAAAAACCAACAGAGTCACAAACCGGATCACTGTTTATTGCGCTATAAAATGTAATGATAGATGTTTTGTTCGCAGTAGCAGAGGTGATATCTCTGTTGGAAGTTATTGGTGATGATTTCTTGGAGATATTTGTGAATGAGAGCGTATTGCTTGTATCGTATGTCACACCAGAAAGAGGGAAGTTGCTTGTAGTGTTTTCGAGAAAGTAGTTGGCGCTTCCATTGAGAACAATATCGCTGTCAAGTTGTGATGGATCAAATTGAAATTGTAATGTAAAAGTAGAATTTACTTTTTTTGTTTTAATTTTTTTGTTTGAGATACTATCGGTATCGTAAGCATTCATCGCATTTTGTAGTTGAGCTGCGCTTGGTACACAACCACAACCACCACTCCAAACTAAAATAAAAGCTGTTGTTACTGCATGGAGTAAATAAAGTCTTGAGCGTTTCATATAAATCTCCTAGTTGAAGTATAATTTCTAATTATACGCTAAGATTTCTTGTGTTTACTTAAAGTATAATAATTATTTATTTAAAAAGGTAGAAATCTTTTCTGCTACACTATACTTTGTTGATTCTGGTAAGATTATTTGGGCAGCTTTTTTATTGTCTGTGTTAAAGATAATAGGACTGATAAAGTTGATAATAGAATCCTCAATAGGGTTTTGAAGCAGTACGATGTTGAGTGTAAGCAAGTTAGACTCTTTTGTTATTTCCAAAATATCTTGAATATTTTGTGGTACTTTAAAATCGTAATCTCTTAAAACAAAAGGATCAATAAGTGTAAAAGAGATATATTCATCATTGCTTGCTTGCATCTTCATGAAAATATCATCTATCTTCTCTAGTGAAACTTCCTTAATCTTATCAAACCCTAGAAGTGGTACGCTAATCTCAAATTTCATAAATAACCTTCATATATTTTAGTAAATCTATCGTTGTTTGATGTATAAGCATGAATTGTACCTATTTTTTTATTGTTTATTTCAACTTTGTTATATAAGTTTTAGATAAAATAACACTTTATTAAATCTAGGAACTGCAATATATGATATTTAAAACTAATTTTTTACTCTTAAGTATGGCTATTATGCTATTTTTTAGTAGTTGTGCTAAAGAGCTTGAAGAGTATAATAAGCCTGCTATCTACTGGTATACTAAGATAGTTGAGTCTATCGCAGATGCCAATTTAGAAAAAGCAGATGGTTATTACTCTTCACTTCAAGGGGAACATATTGGTTCACCATTGCTTCAAGAAGCTACGCTCATCCTTGCAATATCACATATGTACTATAAAGAGTATTTGTTAAGTGAACATTTTTTAAATGAGTATATAAAAAGATATGCAAATCCAAATGAAAAAGAAGCGGCAGAGTTCATGAAGATAAAAGCGAAGTACATGGCACTTCCAAATCCAAGACGAGACCAAGCCTTGATGAAAGATGCTATCATTGAGGGGGAGAAGTTTAAAAAAAATTATCCTCATTCTATGTACTATAGTGTTGTGGACACGATGATAACAAGACTTTATATGGGTGAGGCTTCTTTAAATGAGTCAATCGCTTCTTTATATGATAGAATAGATAAATATAAAAGCGCACGCTACTATCGTAATATTAAACCACAAGCTTGGATAAATTGGAATAATGTTGATAGAGCAAAAGATGTTTGGTACAGAGCTCCATTTGAGGGTGACGGAAGAGGTAGTTGGTATGGTTTTTTGATACCAGATACCAAGAGTGTTGTTTCAAGAAATTCTATTTCTGATGATTCAGCCATCAAAGAAACATTAGATACCGATGCGAGTGATGATATTGGTGGTAAAAAACAAAGAGATACACAAAAAGAGTTCCAAGAAACTCAAAATAAAACGAACGGTTATTAGGAGCAATATGAAACTGAGCAATTATGGAGATTTTCCAGCAGATATACCAGTGATAGCAGAGGATGAACTTTTTTTATATCCTTTTATGATTAGTCCACTTTTTTTAGGTGATGATGCAAACATAAACGCAGCAACAAAAGCGATAGAAGAGGGCACTCTTGTTATGGTGTGTCCAGTGAAATCTTCACATGAAGGTGAGAGAACTTTTGAGTCGCATTATGATGCTGGTGTAGTAGGTTCTATTATGAGAAAGGTTGTGCTTCCAGATGGTAGAGTTAAAATTCTTTTTCAAGGTTTATCAAGAGCTAAAATCATCTATGAAGTCTCAAATAATCCAAGTATAGCGAGAGTAGAGACCATAGAGGTGACCAATACGACTTCACTTAAAATAGATGCACTTCTTGAAGTTGTGCGTGAAAAAGTAAAGATACTTTCTGGTGTGAGTAACTATTTTCCCCCTGATTTACTGAGAACTATAGAGGAAAATCATGATCATAACCGAATCATAGATCTTGTGTGCTCAACTGTAAAGCTCAAAAAAGATCAGGCATATAAACTTTTTATACAAAATGATACTGAACAAAGATACTTGGACTTAGTTGATTTTCTTTTAGAAGAGATAGAAGCAAATAAACTTCAAAAAGAGATTCGTTCAAAAGTACATGGGCATATAGAAAAAGTAAATAAAGAATACTTTTTAAAAGAACAACTCAAACAGATTCAGCATGAGTTAGGGACCGATACTGCTCGTGATGAAGAGATGGAAGAGTACCGTAAGAAGTTAGAGGCCAAAAAGTCCAAAATGGATCCAGATGTCTATAAAGAGATACACAAACAGTTAGAACGACTTGCTCGTATGCATCCTGACTCTTCAGATGCTTCTATGACACAAACTTATCTTGACTGGGTTTTAGAGATACCTTTTGCTCAGATGAGTAAAAAAAATCTCAATATAGATGAGGTTCAAAAACAACTAGATTTTGATCACTTTTCGCTTGAAAAACCGAAAGAACGCATAGTAGAGTATTTTGCTGTTAAGGAGCTTATGCAACTTCGTGGTATCAAAGAGAGTGATGCCTCAGGAGCGATACTGTGTTTTAATGGACCTCCTGGTGTAGGTAAAACCTCTTTAGCCAACTCCATTGCAGAAGCACTTAAGCGTCCACTCATCCGTATAGCATTAGGCGGACTTGAAGATGTTAATGAACTTCGTGGACATCGTCGCACCTATGTAGGTGCGATGCCAGGGCGTATAACACAAGGGCTTATCGATGCTAAAAAGATGAACCCCGTGATCGTTCTTGATGAGATAGACAAAGTAGCTCGTGCCCAACGAGGCGACCCTACCGCTGTTCTGTTAGAGATACTTGATCCTGAACAAAACAAAGACTTTAGAGATTATTATCTTAACTTCAACATAGATTTGAGTAATGTTATCTTCATAGCAACAGCGAATGATGTAGGCTCAATCCCCGCACCGCTTCGTGACAGAATGGAGTTTATCACCATCAGCTCTTATACGCCCCAAGAAAAACTAGAGATTGCTTCAAGATATTTACTTCCACAAGAACTTAAAAAGCATGGTTTAAAAAAGAGAGAACTAAGTGTCTCAAAGGCAGCTCTTAAAGAATTGATACACTCTTACACTCGTGAAGCTGGCGTGCGTAATTTGCGTCGTCGTTTAGCAGAACTCTCAAGAAAAGTGGCACGGGAAATCCTTCAAAAACCTGAAACTATGAAAGTCTCTGTGAGTGTTAAAAATCTTAAAGCTTACTTTGATAAGACTGTATTTGAGATAGATAAAGCAAAAAAAGATGCTGAGATAGGTGTGGTCAATGGTCTTGCTTGGACTGCAGTGGGTGGAGATGTACTGAAGATAGAGTCGATTCGTATCAAAGGTAAAGGGATTATGCAACTTACAGGTTCTCTTGGTGATGTGATGAAAGAATCCGCAAGAATCGCTTTTAGTGTCGTAAAAACTCTTATAGATACAAAAAAATTAACAATCGATCTGAAAAATATTCCAAGAACACAAAAAGAGGCGCAAGATGATGTCAAAGTGGATGTGAGTGAAGTCTATAGACGCTATGATCTTCATCTACATGTCCCAGATGGAGCTACGCCAAAAGATGGGCCAAGTGCTGGGATAGCGATGTGTAGTGTAATAGCTTCTATACTCTCTTCTCGCAAGATTCGTCCAGATATAGCGATGACAGGAGAGGTTTCGTTAAATGGAGATGTCCTACCAATAGGTGGGCTCAAAGAAAAATTGATAGCTGCCTATAAAGCAGAGATGAAAAAGGTGCTCATCCCACAAAAAAATTATGACAGAGACCTTGATGATATTCCAAAAGAGGTCAAAGATGCAGTTAAAATTATAGGTGTAACACGAATTGAGGAAGTTTTAAAGCAAGTATTAGTATAATCATCTTATGGTTTTCATTAAAATAATTATTTTTTATTTTTTATTATCTATAGTTTCTATAGATCTCTTAGCAATAGATATATATAAATCTGTTCAAAAGGTAATCTATAAAGAGGTGCCCTCTCAGGATGTTGATAATGATGGTGTTCTTGATTATTTAGATGATTGTCCAGATAGCTTTTTGAACACTAGGGTCAATGCAAAAGGTTGTTCTGCTGCTGTTTTTATAGCCTTACTTCCAAATGGCAAAAAACATAATGCTATCGTCGTGGAAAACGAGATGGGATCTGTCGAAGTTGATAAGCCATATACTTTTGTGAAAATAGGTTCACAAGATGAAGAACCAAGCCAACCAAAGAAAATATCTACAGTGGAATTAGATAAAATGTTTCCTTTTATAGCACAAAACATCTATAAAAAAGCTACTCACTATACACTCTACTTCTCAGGAACACACCTAAAACCTAGTTCTCAAAAAAAGTGTAAGATGATTTACAGAGATATTAAGAAAAGAAAAAATCCAATTATAGAGATTGTAGGATACACAGATAGTGTAGGCAATGCAGAGAAAAACTTAATATTAGGTGAAAAAAGAGCAAAAAAGATAAAAAAATTGATTGACAATGAGGATCTCAAATATTTACAAATCACTTTAGAGTCAATGGGTGAAAAAGATCAAAAAATCAAAACTAAAGATGAGGTAAATGAGCCTAGAAACAGGAGGGTAGAGATATTAATACAATAATGAAAAAATCATATTTATATATTTTTATGTTAATACTTGTATCTCTCAGTCATTTTTATCTCTATAAAAGTTCTGTTGTTGAAAACTTTGATTTACAAATATATGATCTCTCAACATCTTTTTTAGAGATGAATGCAGATAAAGAAAATTCAGGTGTTGTTGTTGTTGATATTGATGAAAAAAGTTTACAAGTTATAGGGCAGTGGCCATGGCCAAGGGTGATCTTAGCACAGCTTATCAATAAGATAAGTGCATCCCAACCAAGTGCTATTGGTTTAGATATCTTGTTTCCAGAAAAAGATAGAACCTCCCCTATAGAGATAGAAAATTTTTATAAAAGATACTTCCATGTAGATTTGATAATAGAGGGTTTAAATAAAAAATATTTTAACAATGACTTAATCCTGGCAGATGTGATACATAATACCCAGAGTGTCTTGAGTTATTATCTTAGTGATACGCAATTAACTAATAATAAGTGTACTAATACATTTACAGTGCCAAATACAAGTGACTTTTTGCAATTAAACAGATATCCATATCTTATGTGCAATAGTTCAATCATCCAAAATGCTTCTTCTGTGCAGGGTTTTGTGAACAAATATGTTGATATAGATGGCGTATTAAGAAAGATTCCTTTATTGGCTCAAAAAGGTGATAAAACACTTCCTTCATTAGCTTTGGCTACCCTTTTAAGCATTGATGATAATGTTGGGTATGATAAGGATACGATGGAAGTTCTTGGTCATAGGATAGACACTTCTAGGGATTCTAGTGTATTATTAAATTATTATTCTAATAAGGGATATAAAAAACTCTCTGCTGTAGATTTACTACAGACAAGTGAAGCAAAAAAGTTTTTACAAGGTAAAATAGTTTTATTAGGTTCTTCAGCAATTGCTCTGCATGATAGAGTGATTATCCCTCATTCTCGGGAGATAGCAGGTGTTTTAGTTAACGCTACTGTCATCGGTAATATTTTAGATAATTCTTTAATTTCACAACCAAATAGATATAAAATTTATAATTTAATTTTATCTTTTTTCTTCAGTGTCCTCTTAGCAATTATCTTGTTTAAAGAAAATAGAGTTTGGATTGTTGTGCTGTTTGTCATTGTCTTAGTTACTTCTGTACTTATAAACCTATTTGAGTTAAGTGCTGGAGTTTATATATCCTTAGGATATCTACTTATCCCTTTTTTAGTGTTCTATTTTATTATCAATTTACTCTCTATAGTGATAGATGTTATAGAAAAAAAAGTGTTTTTAGAAGAACTCAATCAGTCTCAAATAGCACTTTTTGATAGTATGGTACATGTAGCCGAGGTTCACGATACTGAGACTGGTGAACATATTGTACGAACAAAAAAATATGTAAAACTTTTAGCTCAAAGTATCTATGAAAAAGGTTTATATAAAGATTATTTGAATCTCAAAAAAATAGAGATGATTTATCAAACATCTGCGCTTCATGATATCGGAAAAGTAGGGATAACAGATCTTATTTTAAAAAAACAGGGTAAGCTTACTGAAGCGGAATTTCAAGTGATGAAGACACATTCAAAACTGGGTAAAAACATTATAGATAATGCAATCTCAAGTTATAAAGAGAATGAGTTTTTTATCACTGCAAGGAATATAGCATATTGTCATCATGAAAAATATGATGGCTCAGGGTATCCCAAAGCTTTAGTCGGAGCAGAGATACCTCTTGAAGCAAGAATCATGGCGCTTGCTGATGTTTATGATGCCCTTATGAGTAAAAGGGTTTATAAAGAAGCATTTCCTTATGAAAAAACTAAAAATATTATACTAGATGGGAGATTTAAACATTTTGATCCTATTGTAATAGATGCTTTTTTAGATAAAGAGGAAGAATTTAAGATCATATCGCAAGTATATGCCAATAAAAAAGGAGTTTAAATGGGTAAATATCTCATCGTTTTATTGTTTTTATCGAGTCTTGTAGCAAAAGATATTGCTACTGTGAAACTGTTACAAGGTGATGTTAGTGCATCTATCAATGGACAGGCAAAGGTTTTAAGTATAGGTGATTCTTTAAGTGAGAACATGGTGGTTCAAACTGCTTTAAAAAGTTCAATAACTTTAGTTTTTAAAGATAGTTCTGTCCTTGTATTAGGAGAAAATAGTATTGTAAATTTAAAAAAATATATTTTTCAACCGACTCAAAAAAGTTATGATTTTGAGTTGTTTCTAAGTAAGGGTTCTGCTGTTTTTGAATCTGGAGATATAGGTAAGTTTTCCCCAGAGAGTTTTGTCTTTGAGACACCCCAAGGTACTGTAGCTATCCGAGGGACGAAGTTTGTCGTAAAGGTAGAATAACCTTAGAGTATTAGTGCGTTGATTTTTGCTTTTAACTCATCTGCACGAATAGGTTTCATTAAAAACCCATTGGCACCAAACTCTAAGGCCTCACCTTTTTTAGTCTCATCTGTTGTTAAGACAATGATTGGAAGTTGCTTGAGGTTTTCATCTGCTCGGACAACTTTAAGCATCTCTATCCCATTCATAACTGGCATGATAATATCTAAGAGTATGAGGTCTATGTCATCTCTTGATTTGAGGATCCCTATTGCATCTGAGCCATTACTTGCTTCTATGACTTCTGATACATTTCCCGCTTTACCTAGCATCGACTTTAGTAGTTTTAGGTTGATCATATCATCATCAACCGCAAGTACTTTTATCTCTTGTGACATATTATTTATCCTTTAAATATATTTTTTAAATAGTTGGTCTAAGAGCTTTTTAGTGACAACATTATCAATAACCTCATCAGCATATTTACTATCTTCATCAGATTTACCAATAGAGAAATCATTGATAAGGATGAGTTTACTTGGAAGTTGCGTAGTTCTTGCTAGCATCTGTATCTCTTTGTGCAGAGCAGATAGATCTAAGTTGTCACAGTGCTTGTCGAGTAAAATAAGTTTATAGGAGTTATTTTTAAGAGTATTTTTTAAATTCTGACTTGTTTGCACTGTATCAAAGGTATAGTGAAACTGTTGGAGTAGTTTTGAATAAAGTTTTGATTCAAAACCACTTTTTTTTGCAAGTAAAATATCTGCTTTATAGAGAGCCTGAGGTAAGATCTCTTTTGCTTGAGGAATAACTTGTGTTGTATCACTTAGGTTCTCTACAAGGGCATCTTCTTGGATATAATCAGCTAAGAAAAAGTTAAGAACAGAAATGATTTCAGAACGCACAAGTGGTTTAGTAGTGTATTCATCTAAACCTGCTTCTAAAAATCTTTCTCTATCACCTTTAAGAGCATTTGCTGTAAGAGCAACAATAGGAATATGTTCTAGCTTGTTTGTTTTTTCATAATCAAGGATTTCGCGAGTTGCTTCAGTACCATCTAAAAATGGCATTTGAATATCCATAAATATCAAGTTGAAATCACCATCTTTACGCTTAGCAAATGCTTCAAGTCCATTATTGGCGATGCTCACCGTAAGCCCCAAATCTTCAAGGGTTCGTTTTATGAGTTTTTGGTTAATAATATTATCTTCCACAACGAGGACTTTTGTTTTAAATTTTGAACTTCCCTCTTTGTATCTTTTGCGATTTGTTTTTTGAGCTTTTCTTTGTAATACTTTTGCATTATTATAATTTTCAAATGCGAGTTTAAGTTTTGTTACATTGAGTGGCTCATAGATAGTTTTCTGAACTGTGATAGCTAAGGAGTCTATCTTTTTCATCAATGAAGATTTTGTGAGTAATATCAATTTAAAAGGTAGTTTCGCGTAACTAGTAAGCTCGTTGTCAGTAGTATATGAATAATCAACAAAGACAAAATCATAAGCATTTTCCACTCCTGGTTTATGCAATTCTGCTATATTTGTAAAAAATGTATATTTGACACCAAAATAATTTAGATAGTTTACTAAGTTCTCATCTTGAGTTTTTGTTTTGTGTTCATTTGTAAGGATTAAAGCTCGAAGGTTATGAAAGTTTCCTTTGGAACTTTCATTGAGTGTCTCTATCTCTTCAAGTTCTATAGTAAAAAAGAAAGTGGTACCTTCTCCTGGCTCACTATGGAGGTCTAATTCTCCACCCATAAGTTCAATAAATCTAAACGAGATGGTAAGCCCAAGCCCAGTACCACCATACTTACGCGTAATGGAAGTGTCAGCTTGACTAAATGCTTCGAATATTTTTGATTTTTGTTCACTTGTAACACCAATCCCACTATCTGCAACTTCAAACTTAATTCTAGTTTTACCCTCTGTTTGTTGTTGAAGTTTTGTAATATTAATATCAATTGAACCAGAATTACTAGTAAACTTAACAGCATTGGAGAGTAGGTTGATGAGTACCTCTTTGATCTTCGTTGGGTCGCCTTTAAGTGGATGCTCTAGTGCTGGGTCAATGTAGCAACCAAGATCGATTTGTTTTTCAGCAGCACGAACTGAATATACTTCAATAGCACTTTCAAATTCTTCGGTAGGATTAAAGGCAATATTTTCAATATCAACTTTGTTTGATTCGATTTTAGAGAGGTCAAGAATATTATTGATAATCTCCAAAAGATTTTCCGATGACTTCTCTATAATCTCAACAAACTCACTTTGCTCCTCTTTGAGTCCTGAGTCTTTGAGTAACTCTGTAAAACCAACAATCCCATTCAGTGGTGTTCTAATCTCATGCGACATATTTGCTAAGAACATAGATTTGGCTTCACTTGCCTCTTGGGCTAGGTTTTTATCTCGCTTGGTTCTCTCAATAATCCTTTCAAGAAGATTGTAAGCTTTTGCGGTACCCTCAGAGGTTTGTAGATTGATTTCTGAAGCTTCTACATCTTCATCTTCATTGACAGCTTCTTTAAGAACTCGTTCAAGATTTTTAATATTACTAGCAATCTCGTTTGATAAGATGTATCCTAGGATACCTAATAATAAGGAGACTACCCAAGTTGTAATAGTGATGGTGAGAAACTCTAGAGCATTTTCTTTAACAACTTGAGCTCTACTGTCCATGGCATTTAGAATGCTGGCTTGTGCCTCTGAAATGATATTTATTTTTTCTGAGAGCATGCTAAACCAGACCCCTGGTGTTATGTCATACTCCCCCTCATTTGCACTAGAGATGATTGCTGTTCTTTCAGCATTGATATCTGCAAAAAGTTCCAGAGAATCTTCATTTTTCAAATAATCATTAAGTTTAGCAACGAGTACTGGGTCATGAAGCGTGTCATAGTTAAAGGCATCTGCTTTAGATATGAGACTTAACCAGTAGTTAAAACTTTCCTCTTCAAATTTTGTTGAACGAGCAATAGCGTAAGTGAGTAAATCTCTTTCTAGTGCTGTGTATTCTTTGGCTCGTACAAGTTGTACATACATTGTTGAGAGTTCATTGATATCTGGATCTTTTTGATTAGCAGTGATGTTTTCAATTTTTTTAATCCCCTCATTAAGAATATGCCCATATACATTTTTATAAATAGTATTAAAACTCGCTTCATTTTTATCTACTTTAGCACGAGCTATTTTTATGGTTTTACTTGCTGTGTCTATGGAGTTGATATTTGCACAGGCGTGACAACTTGCTTGTCCATTTGTGTGGTCGTGAATATCTTTATTGTTCATGGTGTATTGCAAGTAGGCTTTTATGTCTCTATCGACAACAGCTCTTTGCTTTTTTAAAGATTTATGAGTATTTGCAGATAAACTTCCTATATACATCACGGTCATACCGCGTTCTCTAGATATATTTCCCATAAGGCTATCAAGAAGTTTATTTTCTGCTAACTTACTTTTAAGTGCTGTTGCTGCTCTGAGATTTAAGTATGAGTCATAAACAAAGTAACTTGTAAATGCAAATACAATAAAAATTGGAAATAGAGATATAAGTTTGAGTCTATTTTTTAATCCTAGTTGCATGGTTTAGTCCTTTGTTTTTAAAATCTCAAAGATTATACTTTGGATTTGTTTAAGAGCATCTTTTGCATCTTT
>WFMY01000191.1 GCA_015488855.1 Helicobacteraceae bacterium | reverse complement strand
TCATTCCTCTAGCGGACATATTTGATTTGACCTGTAACTCTTTTGTATTTTTTTTGAGATAAAAAATTTCGCGATTAAGCTCCTCGACAACAGACGCCACAGAGTGAATATTTCTATTGTACTGTGCATCTTTGGTATAAACATAATAGATCAAATACAAGATGATTCCAGCCATTGCAACTATGACATACTCTAACTGAAAGAAGTCACTATATATCATCTATTTTTTGCCTCTTTAGCTTCACGGATGAGTACTCTCTCTCTTGCTGTAAGGTATCCAGCCCACTCTTTTTCATCTCTCTCGTGCATCTTTAAAATCTCTGCAAGAGAGCTATTGAGTGCTTTAAAAAAAACACCTACATCTCTTTTTGGATGTACAGGCATATGAATACGAGCGTAATAGATTTTCCCCTCTTCCAAGAGGGCTTCTTTTAACTTAAAATGCTCATAGCCTATAGACTCTATATGTGCTTCATTTGTCAATGAAACTCGCTTTGGTTTTTCATTTTTTATGAGCATCTCTAAACCATCTATCTTTCTATGAAGTTCTACCATCAAGTTTAAAAGCACTGGATCACTCTCAGAAGTTTCCCCTTTTGCCTTTGCTAATTTTAGCCATTGGGATATTGGGTCATCATCACTATCGCTTAGTTTTTGATACTCTCTCTCATAAGAGTCTTTGTCTGTATCAGCAAGGGAGAAAACCAAAGAAATAGGTGCTGGGACTAAACGAACACTCATGCAGCCAACCTATCTAAAACAATAAGGATAAAAAACATAATGCCAAGATAGCCATTGACTGTAAAAAATGCTCTATCTATCTTCGTAAAATCTTTTCTCACGAGGTGATGTTCATAAGAGAGCATCACCGCACTTAAAATCACAGCAAGAAAAGCCAATGAACCTAAACCAGCTACCCAAACAAACATTGTCCAAAAAACTACACTCAAAGCATGAAAGATCAATGAGATAAACAAAGTAGCAGGAGCACCATACTCAGAGGGGATAGAGTGAAGTTTATTTTGTATGTCAAACTCTATATCTTGAAGTGAATAGAGTAAGTCAAATCCAGCTACCCAAAAGATAACACCAAGAGACAAAAGAACTGACCAAGGTGTTATCTCTGCACTCACAGCTACCACTCCAGCTATGGGAGCCAAGCCAAGAGAAAGTCCTAAAATCACATGTGCTAAAGAGGAAAATCGCTTAAAGTAAGAGTATGAACCAAGCACAAAAAGGATAGGAATACTCAACCAAAAAGCAAGAGTATTGATGATGTAGGCAATGGCAATAAAAACGATAGCATTGACAACAACAAAGAGCAAAATAGTCGTAGCGTCAAGTCTACCATCAACGCTTGGTCGATCTTGCGTACGGGGATTTTGTCCATCTATATCACGGTCAGCATAACGGTTGAGTCCCATAGCAAAGTTACGCGCACTTACAGCTGCTCCAACGCCAAGAAAAAGAAGAGTAAAACCAAACCAACCATTAGCTGCTACTACCATAGCAATAAAGATGAAAGGAAGGGAGAAGATAGAATGTTCAAACATCACCAACTCATTAAAATCTTTTAATTTACCGATATATCTTTGCAAGTCGTTGCCTTAAAATAAAATTCTCTTATTCTATCTAAAAGTGATTTAAAGTTGTATGAAGATATAATAATAGCTATGAATTTCAAACAATTAGCTATTATTGGTCCTACTGCTTCTGGGAAGAGTGATTTAGCGATAAAAACTGCACAAAAACTAGACGCATATATACTAAGTATTGATTCCTTAAGCATTTACAAAGAGATTGATATTGTTTCTGCAAAACCAAGTAAGAGTGAGCTAAACGAAGTGAAACATTTTGGTATAAATGAGATATATCCAGATCAATATTTTAGTGTAGATATATTTATTGATTTATATAAAAAAGTAAAGAAAATCTGTATCAATGAGAACAAAAACTTAATTATCGTTGGTGGTACTTCTTTTTATCTAAAATCTCTCGTTAATGGTTTATCTACTCTTCCAATTATCAATGATGCAGTAAAAAAGGAAGTTGCTATCTCTTTGAATGAACTTGAGAGATCTTATGAAATGTTGCTCAAATTAGATGAAAAATATATGCAAAAGATAGCACCAACAGATAGCTACAGGATAGAAAAAGCACTTCTAATTTACAAAGCTTCTGGAAAAACTCCAAGTGATTGGTTTGAGATAAACCCACCAATTTCCATCATAGAAAATCTTAAAGTCTTTAACATAGCCGTAGATAGAGGGATATTGAGAAGTAGAATAAAAGATAGAACTTCTAAAATGTTTGATTTAGGTTTAATTGATGAAGTGTGTTATTTGGAACAAAAATATACAAGAGAGCCAAATTCTATGGGGGCTATCGGGATTGTTGAAGTTTTAGACTATCTTGATGCAAAGAGTACAAAAGAGCAAATGTTAGAACTCATCTCTATCCACACTGCTCAACTAGCAAAACGGCAACAAACCTTTAATAAAACACAGTTTAAAAATATCATCTCCGCCCCACTTGAAGAGCTTGAGAGCATCATACTAAGTCACTATAACAGCTAGCTCTTCTATCTCTTAGTAGTCCCCAATACTCCCTCTTTTTTGCATTCTCTTGTAAATCAAAAGAGGCGTAGATTATCTCCTCTTTCTCTCTTGAGGCTTCGGCTATTTTTGCACCTGTATAGTCTGTTATAAAAGAGCTTCCATAAAAAGTTATCTCACAACTCTCTCCCACTTCTAAACCTACTCTATTTGCTGCTATTACAGGGACTGTATTGGTCGCTGCATGACCCATTTGTACCCGTTGCCAATGCTCCTTAGAGTCCAAATCCATCTCTGGTTCACTCCCTATAGCAGTAGGATAAAAAATCAGCTCTGCGCCTTTGAGCGTTAAAGCCCTTGCCGTCTCACAAAACCACTGATCCCAACAGATACCAACACCTATCTTTGCGTACTTTGTATCGTAAACTTTAAAACCAGTATCGCCCTCTTGAAAGTAAAATTTCTCTTCATACCCCACTCCATCTGGGATATGTGTTTTTCGGTAATTATCCATCACACTACCATCTGCATCTATCACAACAAGAGAGTTAAAATACTCTTGCTTTGCTTTTTCAAAATAACTTACTAACAAAACTACTTCTAGCTCTTTTGCTAGCATTGAAAAATGTTCTATAAGCGGATTATGTTTCAGTGGAGATGCGAGTGAAAAATGCTTTTCATCCATATCTTTACAAAAGTAAAGTGATTCAAAAAGTTCAGGTAAAAGTATGATTTGTGCCCCGTTTATATGGGCTTGATGCACAAAGTTTTCAGCTTTTTTTATATTTTTACTTTTGTTTTCAGCCATTTGCATCTGAATGGCAGATACTTTTACCATCTTTCTTATTCTCCTCTTCAAGCTTAGCATATTTTATCTTGCAAAATATACTCTCCCTAAGAACCAAACAATCTTTTAGTGCTTAAAGATTCCAGCTCATTATTGAATTTTTCACTAAACTCTTCACCTTTTGCCTTTAAATCCTGTAAAAACTTAATACGCCGTTCTAGGAAATGAAAATACAACAATCCACTAATTACTGCGGCATAAAGGCACCACAATGATGTAAATCCATAAGGGCGAAGTAAAAAGATAATAGTTAAACCAATAAGATTTAAGAGACCAAAAAGTGCAACAGCTATGGAACTACTAAGCATTAAAGCTCCACAAGTTGTAAGAATATAAATAGTAGCATCATATAGATTTTCTGTCCATGGGTTGGTATAACTGAGTGTATTATTTACTACAGTAACACTACTAGGAACGATTGCAAGACCATACATTGTATAGACTGCTAAACCCAAACCAAATAAACTAAGTATACCAAGAAGTTTTTTTCTATAACCGTTTTTCTCTATCAGCCAAATAGCTAGTGGTATTAAAAACGGTAATACACCTTGTGCATAGTAGATAAATATACCCGCTGCTAACTCTAAAGCTCGTTGTCCTATATGCCCACCGACTCCAAGCCAGACAAAGCCCTCTGTAAACTGGTGAAGTGCGAACAATACTGGAAGTGAAGCAAATACAACTTCTTTTGGTGTACTAACTTTTGTAAAGGTTAATATACCTACAAGAGCGATAGCTCCTGAAAGTGTAAAATTTAAAACTGCAAAGTAGATATCCATATGATTCCTTTACACAAACTTTTCATAACCTAAACCAAGAGATAAAAGCTTATTTATGCAGAGCGACTTAAAATCTATAATTCGCTTCTTCCCCACCCTGTTCTATCTGAATTTTTGATTTTAAAACATAAAAACTATATCCTGTTCTTTTATCCACTATCTGAACATACATCTTCTTTGTGTTTCTCGCATCATATCCAAGAACTTGAATCTGCGAATCCCTAGAAAGGATAATACATTCATCAGCAATTGCATACATATTGAGTTTTAAAGGGTCCTCTTCATCCATTGGTGCTTTTTTAAGAGCATCCATAGTTTTACAAGCAAGCGTTCTCACTAAAACTTTATCAGCACTTAAAAATGAAGTAAATAATAATGGGATTAAAAACAATCGAATCAATACTCATCCATACTGTATTTAAATATAATGCTCATATAGCCACTTGTTATGTTACCTATGTTGTATGTAGTATTGTTTTGAATATAAGAAGGATTTAAAAGTTTCACACTTCTTACACCTAACTCCAGATCTACACTCTCTCCAAGATGAATATTGAACCCAACATCACCACCAAGATAAGGACTAACTAACTCTCTTGAAGCCTGATTAGATTTAGCAAATCTTAAGTTCATGTATCCACCACTTCCACCTATAAACATGTTCATAAAAGAGGAGAAATTCATCAAGTATTGTGCCTCTGCACCAAGACTATAAGCATAATCATATCCACTGACAAAATTATTTCTACCACTAAGAAAAACTCTATAGTTATCTGTTTGTGCACCAATTTTGAGTCCAACCCCTGCAAACTTTTTTGTTGCTCTTTTTGCTGGCGTTACATTTTCTACATCAAAAGTATTGTAAGAACCCTCAAGCCCGATAAGCGAACGAGTATTGTAAGTGTATGATGATGCACTGAGTGCTACGCTTGTACCAGCTAAAGCAAGCAAAACTACTGTTTTTAAAATTGTTTTTTTCATTTATATTCCCCTTTAAAATTCATGTCTAAGTATGATTTTGTCTATCGACACTGTACCACTCACATTGACATCTTGATTTGTAACATTATAATCGACATAGGCAATACCACCATCTCCTGAACAATCATATATATCACTCATATTAGTTGTTACACTATTAACTATGATTTTATCTCCAAGCTTTAACTCATACCCAAAATTAGCATTTTTAAGATAGAGACCTGTATTATCTATTAGTATTCCCATTTTACAGTTAGTGGTTGTTCCAGCAGGTATAATGCATGAATTAGTAGCATGAAATCCCATAGAACGAAGCGTATGCTTTTTCAGTCCACCAAACTTTGATGTTATATTTCTATCAGCAGTATATCCAACAGTATCAACTCCAAGTGCAATATCTTTACCTGTGAGGTAATAATCATAATGGATGCTCACACCAACTGTTCCATTATCTCCAAATCTATCATTTTCAACTGTCACAAAGGCAACTTTTGTATTTGTTGAGTATACATCACAAAAATCTTCTCTATAGTTATGTCCGATTACAAAACCCATGCCACTCTGGGAACTATTTGCATCTATTTTATCTACTAGATGAAGCGTATGCCCTGAAACCGTATCAAAGTCCCATTTTCCTGCATACTCATAAGTATATCCACTCCCATAAGTTAAAACAATATCATTATATATATCTACATGACTCAGGTTAGCGGTGGTGGTGAGTGTATTTGCCACTGGATCCATCGTAGCTGTTTTATTAGCATCTGTTTTTAGTATATACAATCTTGTTGCAGCGCT
>WFMY01000190.1 GCA_015488855.1 Helicobacteraceae bacterium | reverse complement strand
CTTGTGGAAACATCCATTCTTCGCTATTTTCTTTTTTGTAAATCTCATTCATACTAAGCCTCTTATTGATAGTATTTTAAAACTCCATCTAAATTTGAACCCATATTTAAGAGCATCATATCTGCCAAGACAAGTGCCATCATAGATTCACATACAACAGTTCCGCGGATAGCTACACATGGATCATGTCGCCCTTTGAGGGAAAAATCTAACTCTTCATTGTCATTGTTTATTGTATGTTGTGACTTGAAGATTGAGGGTGTTGGTTTGAAATACACACTCATCACTATCTCATCGCCATTACTAATCCCACCAAGAATACCACCAGAGTGATTAGATTCAAATCCACTTGAGCGAATTGGGTCATTATTGTCTGAACCTTTTACACTTGCACTCAGTATGCCATCTCCAATCTCAACAGCTTTGACTGCGTTTATCCCCATCATTGCATCTGCGAGCACACCATCAAGCTTATAGTATAGGGGTTGACCAAGCCCAATCGGAACACCCTTTGCGATAACACGCGATACTCCACCTACCGAATCATGAGCATTTTTCGCTTGAAGCACTGCTTCTTTTTGTGCATCTTCAACTTTTGCATCAAGTGCATAAATTTGGCTTGATTTTGCATATTCAAAATCATACTCTTTTGATTTGATACCATCTATCTCACATATACCACTTTGTATCTCGACACCAAGCTGTGTTAGCATAAGCTTGGCAATAGCTCCAGCTGCTACTCTTGCTGCCGTTTCTCTTGCAGAAGAACGGCCTCCACCGCGGTAATCTCTTAGACCATATTTATGAAAATAGGTAAAGTCAGCATGCCCTGGACGAAACACATCTTTGATGTTAGAATAATCTTTAGACTTTTGATTTGTATTGTAGATAACCATAGCTATAGGTGTACCTGTACTTGTACCCTCGAACACACCACTAAGTATCTCCACCTTATCAGCTTCTTTTCTTGCAGTTTCAAACTCACTCTTACCTGGTTTTCTACGGTCAAGTTCACTTTGAATGTATGCTTCATCAATATTGAGTCCAGCTGGGACTCCATCAAGAATACAGCCTAAAGCTCTTCCATGAGACTCTCCAAATGTGCTAAAGCGTATCTTTTGACCAAAACTATTCACTTTTATCTCCACTTTTAAAAGATTTTAAAGCTATCTTTGCCGCCTCTTGTTGTGCTATCTTTTTACTTTTACCAACAGCTCTTGCATACTCTTTAGACTCTATAAGCACTGCAACTTCAAACTCTTTTTGGTGATCAGGTCCACGAGAAGCGATAACATCATACTCTGGTATCACACCAAATCTTGCCTGTGTTAACTCCTGAAGTGCAGTTTTATGATCTTGAGAAAGTTCATCTAAAGAGATTTTTTCATAATTTTTATCTATGAGTTCAAGAGCAATTTTTTTTGTCACTTTTAAGCCTGATTCAAGGTAGATTGCTCCCATGATAGCCTCAAATGCGTTAGAAAGCAAAGATGATTTTTCTCTGCCACCATTGTTTTGCTCAGCGTTAGACATATTTATAAATGAACCAAGATCTAAATAAAGCGCCAATTTATAAAAACCATCCTCATTCACGAGGGATGCTCTTATCTTGGAAAGTTCACCCTCGTTTGACTTTGGAAATTTCAGATATAAAAACTCTCCAACAACAAGATCCAATACCGCATCTCCTAAAAACTCTAAACGCTCATTATCGTAGGGCTGCTTATGGCTTTTGTGTGTCAGCGCTTCGGTAATGAGCTTTGTTGATTGAAATTTATAGCCTAAGTTTTCTTCTAAGACTTGAATGTTTTGAGTCATTTATCGTATCCTTTTATAAGTTGTCTTTCATTCTCTGCCTGTCTATTATGCCCACAAGCCAAAATAGCTTTTGCTTTATGTTGTTATAAACTCTTATATATCTTTACAAAGATTAATATTTTTCATTTTTTTAAAATCTCTCTTTATCTCCAAAACTAAGGAGGGCTACAGAAGCTTCTGAAGCAATTTTTCTTAAAGTACTTCCATCACTGAAAAGAGTTATTTTCTTCAAAATCATTCTTGTAATGGTCTTTTACTAAGAGTAAATCAACTCTCACTGTGTCGATAGCATGACAAGAGGAGCATCGTGAAAAAGAAAAAGGAAAAACCTGCTTACATCCATCACAAATATACTCAAAACTCAAAGTAGCATTAGCTCTCTTCTCTAAATTTATCAACACATCCAATTCAAAAATGGTACTTTTTGTTACCTCTTTTATGTCACCACGAGCGGTATAGAGCTCTTTTAAAAAGCTATTTTTCGATATTATATCCAAATCAAGTTTACTTGCATCTAAGGACCATAATATATCTATGAGCTTTTCACCTTTGCAACCATCAAAATTTTTCCAAGCAAATTGTGGATCAGTGCGGAAAATATACTCAAAGATTAGATAGGTCAAATCTCCATCTTTTTTATAAATCTCTATCAGTTGCTCAACTTTTGCATCGTCTTGTATTGTATGATCACTCAACAATTTCATTGCACGAAGATAGTGTGCATCTAACTCTATATCATGTTCAAGTTCATCTAATGGTTCTAAAACTTCAAAGGCTGAATCAAAATCACGCATATACTCATAAACAAGCAGTAAATACTTTAAAGCCTCAGGAGTTCTAGGATTGTTTTTAAGTATATTTAAAAATATTTGCTTAGCACGCTCTAAGAATCCTGCTTTGAAATAGGTACGGCCTAGAAGGAACATCAACTCTCTTGTGTTGTTCCCATCATCTACTTTAAGCAGTTCATTATATATCTCTATACTTTTTTCAAAGTCACCATTTTTAGCATAAAGGCTTGCCAATAACATCCAAGACTTGATGCTTAGACTTCCTTTTGAGATAAGATTTTGCATCTCTGCTACTGAGGGAGTTTGTTTTAAGTCTTTTAAAAATTTATCTAAAGATTTGTTTTTTTCTTTGTTAGAATATTTTGTCCACCAATAAGATGAAATACTAATCATAAAAACTAAAATAAAAAAAATGATAATGCCAAAAAGTGGGTCTCTAAACTCTATAAAGAATGTACTCATCAGTTATAAACCACTACCCCGTAGTCATCTTTAAGTCTATAAAAAGCACTTGAAGCAACTAAGTCTAAATCTTTGAATTTACCTAAGTGAACAATAGAATTTTTAGGGATTAAAATACCATTTTCTCGAAAGAATTTTTTAATATTGACAAACTTGACATCCTCTACAAACTTATATTCAAACTCACGAAATAGTTTCATCTTTTCGTAAGAAAATATATGCTCATTGACATGAAGTTGGTCTGAGGCAAATTTTATCGGAAGATGACCAGAGAGATCAGTAAGCAGCTCTTGAACATACTCATGTTTTTTCGGTAAAGTGTCTTTTTGAACAAATACATATTTATTATTGAGCTTGATATTTGGAGTCTCTCTCCAATACTTATATGCAGGGTTACTCACACCAAGTTTCGCTGATACCTCTTTCCAGAGCCAAAAAGAGTTAAGTGTATTTGGTAGTGTTGACAACTATTGACCTCCCAAAGATTTTAGTACCTACCATTATATAGTTTTTTTTATATAGTTTTATTAAATAAGTGATATAATTATTGATGGACTATAAAATTATAGAAGATGAAGTGTATCAGTTTTGCGAAGAATATTTTGAAGATATTGCCATCTTATCTGGTAAAAATGAGGCTTTTACTGAAGACAATGGTCTCTATATTCCAAAAGAAAACTACACTATATTGGTACAATTTTTACAAAAAAATTTTAAAAATTTTAAAATACTTGATCCGACATTTTACTCAGACACACTTGATAAACTCTCAAAAGATTTATTGCAAATAACTCAAATACACGCTGAAGTTCTCAAAAGATCTCAAAACATCAAAGAGATTTTTGAATCCAACTTTTTACGAGAATCACCTACTCTAACTAACTTTGCAAAAAACATCATAGACTTTACCCAACTTCCAGACAAAACAAGTGATGAGCTTAGCTATTTCAAACAAATTCAAAAAGATTATATCAAACTTCAAGAGATTTTCTTTAATATCTTTGAAGAGATATTTAATGATGACAAGAAACACTACCTTAGCACTATAAACAATGGGATTAATATAAAATCCTATTATTTTGATAAGCTTCTTTGGCAAGAAGTCAATCTCTCCCTTACTATAACTAAACACTTTTCTGCTAGAAAACTCACTGGAAAGCTTAATACACAAAAATATATACTTTTTTCATCTTCCATAATGAGACCCTATACCCAAGAGTATGAGTATCTACAAAATTGTCTAAAGGTTTTTAAATGAATGATACTATAGAATATTTTATTGAAGATATAGAAAAATTTCTAAAAATCAATGAGGAGTCTACAGGAGAGGAGTCCCTAAGTCTTAAAAAACTTCTTAGCGTTGCAGATAAGATAAAAATATTTAAAAATATTGATCTTTTGGACTTAAGAGCAATTGTTTATGATGTAAAATTTAAAAGGTATAAGCTCAAAGATTATATTGTGGAACAAGGTCAACTCAAAAAAGAGATCTATTTTATCATAGATGGGGAGTGTCAAGTTCTTTTCAATACAACAAAGATAGGTACTCTGCGAGCAGGAGAGGCCTTTGGTGAAGCAGGGGCTATTTTTGGTACAAAAAGAGGAGCTACTGTGATCTGTGCATCTAAACAAGCGACTCTTCTTTCTTTTAAAATAGATGAAGAGAACATAGACTTTTGTGCTCCTGCTATCGCTACACTTTACAAAAACCTAGCCTACGAGATAAACACCAAGCTCAATGCACTTAATACACGAGCAGCTACGAAAATAGTGCCACTACACCCTTCGTGACAAGAAAACCACCGACTACAAGCCAAATGAACATAGTTCCAGCAGCATAAAGTGGTGCAAGACCTAGACCTTTAAACTTTGCAAAGATAGTTCCCATACCTAAAGCTGTCATAGCCATAGTAAGTAAAAAAGTATCAATCTCATTGATACCACCTACTATACTTAAAGGGACAAGTTGTAGTGAGTTAAACCCAGCTACACCGATGAAATAAACTGCAAACCAAGGGATTACAAGTTTCACGCCATCACTAGCTGTGTCACCCTTTTTTTTAGCACTATATGCAAGATACAGACCAAGGATAATAAGCATAGGAGCGATCATAATAACGCGTGTCATCTTTACAATAACTGCGGAGTGAGCCATATCTTCAGGAGCACCAGGGATAGATGCAGGGACTGCTACTACTTGAGCTACTTCATGGATAGTACCACCCACATAGATACCAAACTCTTGTGGTGTCATGTGCAAAAAACCAGTAGCTGGTTCTATGATAGAGGCATAAAGAACAGGGTATAAAAACATAGAAATTGTACCAAAAAGAACAACCATACTAACAGCAACTGCCGTTTTGTGACCTTCAGCTTTGAGGACTGGTTCTGTAGCAAGTACTGCAGCGGCACCACATACTGCAGCTCCAGATGCAGTAAGAATAGAAGTATCTTTTTCCATTTTAAAGATTTTGTAACCTACCCACGATCCAAATATCAGCGTAGTTGTTAACATGATAAGTGAAACCATAAATCCACTCATACCTACATTCATAATCTCTTGAAATGTTATACGAAATCCATAAAACACAATTGCAAAGCGTAAAATTTTCTTCCCAGAGAAAGTGATCCCTGTACCCCATGCACTTGGTATATGATTATGAAGTGTATTTGCATAAAAGATACCCATTACGATACCAATCACTAGAGGCGACAACCCTAAATTTTTTATAAATGCAATATCTGCAATCATTGTTGCAGCTGTTGCAAAAATAGCAACAAAAACAATACCTGAGATGGTGCCACTTCTATTTTCTTTTGAAAATGCCATAGTCTTCCTTATAATTTATATATTTGATTTATGCGAATTATAGCGAAAAAAAAATGTTTTTATAAAATTAGATACACAATCAAGATGGGAATGGCAACTGGTTAGGTTAGAATGAGGATAGATTAAGTTAAGAATGACAAGGTCCGTCATCCTTAACTTGCATAAAAAGAGCATTTCCCTTGGTTATGGAGAAGCTATAATCCACTCTCAAAATGCAATATTTCCTCTTTGATAGACCTATTTATAATTCTCAATAAGATCTTCACGAGGATATGTAAAGGTAGAGTGTCTTAAAACTACGATTTTATCTTCATGTCCAAGAGCATAAGCACGGATGGTTATAGGTATCACTGTATCATCTCTTTTATCATCCACTAAAACTTTAGTAGTTCTTAAGACCACAATCTTTTTCTTTTTTACGCCTGGTACTACAGTGAATGGTTTGCTTGGTTTTACTATGACAATCTCACCTTCCATACCTTTAGGAGGGATAACTTCAAAGAAAAACTTCATTTTTTTATTTTGTGTATTTTGTACTAAAAATTCATAGGCATTATCAACTACAACTTCACCTTTTACTTTATGTATCGAGTAAAGACGGTTTTCTTTATTGATGTTTAAAAGCATATACTCTTTTGTGCTTCCCATAACACCTAGTGCTACCATGATACCTACCAATAAAACAATATACGCGATAACCTTTGTTCTAAAATATTTAGTTTTTCCTTTTTGATCTATGATCTCATAATCACTTGACCATGTGACAAGAGAAGGTTTCCCAAGTTTGCCCATAACCGTTGTACAAGCATCTACGCATTCTAAACAGTTGATGCACTCAAGCTGGAGTCCTTTACGGATGTCAATATGTGTTGGGCATACTGTAACACAGGATTCACAAGCTGTACACTCAGCATGTTCGCCCTCTCTTGCTTGTATCTCTTTTTGAGATTTACTTGCTAATTTTTGTTTATGTTCATCATAGATAGCACCACCTCTATGGGTATCGTAAAGTGCCATTACAGTATGTTCATCATAGAGTACAGACTGAATACGACTGTATGGACATACATAGATACAATAGTCTTCTTTGAGTTTCACTATATCATAGACTAAGAATAGTGCTATAAATAGTAATGTACCAAAAAGAATTGTATGAGCCATCGGATTGGCAAGATAGGTAAAAAAGTCTTCAGGCGGAACGAAATACCAAAGGAAATTTGCACTTGCAAAAAGAGATAATGCTATCCACATCAAGACAGCTATCACTTTTTTTATCTGATTTTCAAAAAGAGACATATCTGGCTCTTGTTGCTTATTTTTGATACGCTTACGAAGTCGTAGTATTTTTGTCTCTATGATATCTCGGTAGATAACACGGAAGATAGTTTGAGGGCATACCCAGCCACAAAAGACTCGCCCACCCACAACGGTCATCCCAAAGATACCTAAGAACAAGAGCATCAAGATAAAAGGCATCAAGTAAAGTTCTTGCATATCATACTGAACAAATGCTAGATTAAGTTTTAGTTTGGCAAAGCTAAGTAAAAAGAAGTGATTACCATTAATTTTTATCCATGGTAGCACAATAGTTATAATAGTTATAAGCCCAAAGAAGTAATAGCGCTTACCTCTCCAAGAAGCCATCAGTTTAGAAGTTGTTTTTTTCATAAATAAATCCCTACAATTCAAAGTAGTGAATTATAACGAAATAATTATAAAAAACTTATTATAAAATTGTATTATTTATATTATAAGCTAATAAAATAATAAAAAGTGTATTTTATTTGTCTGTGTTAAGTGTCTGAGCATAAATTATTTAAGGTTTTATCATTCATGAAATGATGGGCTCAAACATTTATATAATAAATTGGAATTTATAATTGGCGAAGTAATACCAATCCCCGCTAGGGATTGGTATAAGGTCTTAGAGCTTATTGAGATGCTCTAAGAAAGGTTTTGGCTCCATATAACCAACGATAGTTTTTCCTTTTTGCCATTGAGCATTTTTATCAAAAAATAAAATTACAGGTGGTCCAAAAACACCATACTTTTTGCTCAAAGCTTTCTCTTTTGCTGTATTT
>WFMY01000189.1 GCA_015488855.1 Helicobacteraceae bacterium | reverse complement strand
AGAAGTTTTCCCCCATAAGAGTTCACTATCTCTAACTCAGGATTTTCCTTACTTTCATGCTCCTTCCCTTTGACAACAATATCAGGCTTATTTTGTATGATGTACTCAAGAGCACTCTCTTGCAAGATAAATGCCTCATCAACATAACTCGTTGCTTTGATGGACTCTAGCCTTATATCTTGAGCAACACCTTTGGTACTTACTGCATCAGAGTTCAACCCAACAACAAGATAATCCCCACTCTCTTTTGCAAATTTTAAAAGACGAAGATGCCCAGGGTGGAGGATGTTAAAATCACCGTAAACAAAAACAGTTTTACTCTTAGTGTTCATCTTGTTTCCTAAAAAGAAGAATATACTTTTTTAAAGCTAGTTCTATATTAGTAAATTCAAATCCAGATAAATGTTTTTTCAACACACCTATATCAAAATTCAAGTCACTAGGTCTCATAAAATTATTTTCTTCGTCATTATTTGAATAAACTATACTCTCTTTTATATCTAAAAGAAAAAAGATATTTTGTATTAATTTTTTAATAGAAATACTCTTTCCTGTTGCTAGGTTCATAGTCGTTGCCAATTCATTTTTTACAATACACTCAATTATATTTACTAAATCATCAACAAATAAATAGTCACGCTGAAGTGAACCATCACCTACAATGTTTGCTGATTTATGTACTATTATATTTTTTATGATTTTTGCTATCGTGCTATTTATATAATCATGCTTTCCATATACGCCACTTAATCTTAGTATGCTTAACTTGATATTTTTAACTTCACAAAATGTACGCAGTAAGTATTCAGAAACAACTTTTGATGTTGCATAATAATCATTAGGATTTAACAAAGTAGTTTCTGTGATTTGCTGTTTATTATGTGCAATACCATAGACATCTATACTACTTAAAAATATAAAGTGCTTTATTTTTTGTTTATCCAATTTTTTTATGATGTTTTGTACCATTAAAATATTTTTATTCATCGAGTTTATAGTGTTTTCTTGAAGTCTTGTTATTGAAGATGACATAATAAGAGTGTCATCCTCATCTAAAATACCAAGTACATGTTCTACTTCATTATAATCCAGTAAATTACATTCGTTAGAATTAAATGCTACTATAGGCATCTCTGCATTACTAAAATATTCAAAAATATTTTTTCCTATAAAACCAGATGAACCTAGTAATACAACTTTACCCATTATACAAATCCTAGATAAGTATCATTTTGTAAATTTTCACCATAGTTATGAACTATAGAATGGATATTTAGATTTTTTTTACTTCGAGATGCAAGGATGATGTTGTACCTAGCAAATGAGAGTTCTTTTGCTATTTCTAAGCCTAAACCTTTAGTAGATGCTGTTACTAATATATATATATATTTATTCACCTATAACTTCCCAATATCCAGATTTTGTACTACCTAATCTTTTAATGATACCATCTTTTTTAAGATTTGATAAGTGTTGTTTTATAGCATCAGAACTTACACCTATAATCTTTGATAATTCATCTCTTGTTAGATTTTTATCTTTTAAAATCTCTTGAATTATTTTATTCCTAGTTGTTAATTTTTTAGTTTCTTGGGTAGTTTCTTGGGTAGTTTCTTGGGTAGTTTCTTGGGTAGTTTCCACCTCCCTTGGAAACTCAATATCTATAAAATCATTTTTTTCACTAAAAAGAGGTTCTTTTAAACCTTTTTCTATACATAATTTTTTTATTCTATTTACTCCTGTACCCCATTTTTCAATCAGTTCTAACTCTTTAAAAAGATTTGCTAAGATTTTATTTCTAGTTTCACTTCTGCCATTATATATATCTTCTAAAGTTATATTATTTGGTAATGAACCAGGGGATACTATATTTACTATATCATCATAGATACCAACTTTTATATCTCTACCTTGATTTGTATAGTCTCTATGAATAAGTGCATTTATAAGTGCTTCTCTTAATGCTTCTGTGGGTATTTCATAAGTATCTACCCTATAAAGCCCTTTTATCTCACCTTTTAGGTTGATATGATTTTGTATAAAAGATAAACTATTTGAAAGTATAGAAAATATATCTGAATCATACTCTTTTTTATCTGTAAAGATTTCCATAGTAGTGCCTTTGAACCTAGCACATTTAACCGCACTATGTTCATAATAACCTATGGCTATGAGTAAAGCATTTGTAGCATATAGTTTTGAATGTTCCTCTTTTACTAATTTTAAGTTTTTTAATTTGTTTATATCTATAGGTTTCTTTTGTTTTTCAAACTCTTTATATATTGGTGTCAAATCTAAGCTTTTAAAATCTACTTCATAATTGATCTCTTCATCATAGCTTATATTGTTTCTTTGTCTCTCTAATTCTATGATATTTTCAAAACTAGCTTTTCTATTTGTAGCACCTAACCTTATAAAAACACCACTGTTTTTACCCTCTTTTTTTATATAGTAAGGTATAAGATTTCCTCTAAAAACTTCTATAACTAAAAGTAGTTTATCCTCTGTAGTAATAGTATATATTTCAGGTAAAATATGTGGATAACAACTATCATATATAACTGATGCTATTTTATCTTTTATCTCAAAAATATTTTTATCATCGATTCCTATTATATTTTTATCATCATCTACTCCGATGATTAGTTTACCACCTGCTGTATTTGAAAAAGCAATAATAGTTTTAGCAATAGCACTATTAGAAGGTAAACTCTCTTTAAATTCTAAAGTTTTACTTTCACCTTTTGCTATTTGTTTTACTATGTTCATAATCTATACAAATCCTAAATGCTGGGCATCCAAATAATCTAAAATCATTTGATTTTTACCATTTGCAACACAGTGATTTTGACAATCTTTTGATGGGTTAATCTTAAAAAATTTATCTTTATCGTTAAACCAAAAATCTTTAAATCGTTTATCTTTTATAGAGCCGACTAGTCCATTATCTAAATTATATGCTTTATCTTGGCAAGGGTATATATTTAAGTCTGCCCCTATAACAGGTAATATTTGCGAATATGGACACCAAGTATAATCTTTATCAAACTTATCTTCTAAGTAATGATAACTATCAAAAACCTCAAAATTTTCATCTTCAAGTTCATTTTTTACTTTTTGAGACAACTCTTTTGCTTCATTGAAAAAAGGTTCATGGTATTTGTTGTTTTCATTACCATCATTTGCGACAACACAACCTGAAAGTTTTATGCTATCTACCCCTATATCTTTTATAAGTTCACAAAACTGATAAATCTTTGTGTAGTTTGTAGCATCTATAATGAAACTAACACCGAGGTTACAAGTTCGATTTTCAATATTTGTAAACTCTTTCATATTGTTAATTATTTTACTAAATTCACCTTCCTTTACATCTCTAGCTTTTGCATAACTTTCATCATTATAACCATCTATGGAGACTCTTAACCATGTCGCATTTTTAGCAAAAAGTTCAGCAATCTCTCCATTTAATTTACTTCCGTTAGTCAATGATGCAAAAGCTATTTTTTTATCTATAAGTTTTTCTATAGTCTGTTGAAAATATCTATATGTAAAAGGTTCACCACCACCACTAAAAGTGATAGCCTTTACACCCATATCTTTACAATCATCTATAATTTCCATCATCTTTTGTTCTGGTATATAATCTTTTTCAACCATATCTTGACCAAGTTGTAAATCATCAGATTTATATGCACAGTACCAACAGTTATGGTTGCAGACATTAGTTGGCTTTATGCGGATATGTATCGGTGCACTTATCTCACTCTTTGTTTTTTCTAAAGTGTCTAATTTATCTTGATAATGAAATATTTTCAAACCAGAGTATTTACTTGACATTTTTTTCCTTACTCAAAATATATAAATTCATAATCACCATCATAACCCCACTCATCATAAAGCCAAGTCCATTCTTCTGGTTTAAAAAAGCTCTCACAAGTGAGTGCCCAACATTCTAAGTTAAACAGTTCAGTATCATCTCTGTATGATTCCACCATGATGAACTTCTGTTTAGCTACTCTTTGCATCTCTTGAACTGCTTTTTTCAAATCAAAGATTTTTAGATTATGCAGGGTTCCAAGCGATATCACCAGATCAAATTCATTCTCTTTATATCTGTAAGCATCTTGAGCTTTATGTTCATAAAGATATTCTTGAATCTCCTCTTTGGCATTCTTAATTGCATAGGATGAACTATCAAAACCAACTATTGTTATCTCCGCAAGAAGTTGTTTTATCTCATAAAGTAAAAATGCTTTTCCACAACCAACATCCAAGACTTTAGAATCATTGCTTAAGTTATATCGTTGGATAATATCTTTAGCGATTTCGACCCATCTACCATCGTACTTATAGCCACCATAACCAAAGCGTCTATCCCCATCCCAATAATCATACCCATACTCTTTTGACTTAGTCATACAGTTGATTTTATCATCAACCATTCTATCTATATATTTTCTGGATGTTTTTTTATGGAGCTTGTTAAATAAGTAAATTTCATTATCCATAAAGAACCTTTTTGATTATTGATGCACTATCTATTGATAGCTTTTTTCTTAGGTAATCGCAACTACCAATCTTGTGAATATATTGATTTTTTATACCTATCTTCTCTACATCGACAAATATTTTATTTTGCTGAGCAAAATCAGACAATATCGAGCCAAGTCCACCATCTGAGAAATGTTCTTCAACTACATAGATTTTTTCATACTTGCTCAGGATTGCTATAATCTCATCTTTTGGAAGAGGGTTTAACATAGCTAAAGAGATAATACTTACATCATCCAATGATTGAGATGCTTGTAAAACCTCATCTACAATAGAACCATGAAAAATTATAGCTTTTTTAACACCTTTTTTAAGATATAAAGGTTTTGTAATATCTATATCTTGTTGAAATAAAGTTGGCTCACCACTACGACTTATCCTTATATATGTAGGGTTTTTACTCTTTATTGCATAAGTCATTGCCTTTTGTACTTGAACTGGGTCACTTGGGGAGATGATGTTTAAGTTTGGCATCGTTTTAGCTAGTGCGATATCCTCTATACTGTAGTGTGTCATCCCAGCAGGCGCATAAGTGATACCTGAACCGATACCAATCAAAACAACTGGTAATTCTTGGTAACATATATCTAATCGAACTTGCTCATAACATCGCATCAACACAAAAGGGATGATGTTGTAGTAAAAAACTTTATGTCCGCTTAGAGCCATTCCGCTAGCTAAGCCAATAGTCGCTTGCTCATTGATACCTGGGTTTATATATTGGTTTGGTAGCTCTTTTTGAAAATCTTCCCAGACTCCAAAACCAGCATCCCCAGCTATCAAAAAGCCATTTCCATCATCTCTACAATAATTAATTATCTCAGTAGCTGCTGTATTTCTCATAAGCTTTTCTCCAATTGAGCTATCCCCTCATCCATAAACTCATCTGTAACTATGTAGTAATGCCATTTCATCTCATCTTCCATAAACGAAACACCCTTACCTTTTATAGTATCGCAGATAATCATTTTAGGTTTATAACTTTTAGTATCTAAAGCTTTTTTTATCGCATCAGTATCATGTCCATCTATTCTTAAAACATCCCAATTAAAACTTCTAAATTTTTCATCTATTGGCTCAAATGAGACAAGTTCACTTGGTCGTCCATAGCCTTGGAGATTGTTTCTATCTATGAGTACAGTGAGATTGTCTAAGCCCATCTTTGGAGCGAGCATAGCAGCTTCCCACACTGAACCCTCTTGTGTCTCACCATCACCCATGAGTACAAAGACTTTACTATTTAAGTTTGCTAATTTCTTTGCATAAGCAAAACCCAATGCTTGTGGAAGTCCATGACCCAAACTTCCACTTGAAACTTCTATAGCTTCATTTGTCTCTTTGTCTAAGTGAGCTGGCAGGGCTCCATCATTTTGATAATAGGAAAAAAAATCTTCTTTACTAAGATACCCTCTTTCATACAAAGTTGCATACAAAGCCATCGCTCCATGCCCTTTTGAGAGTATAAAGATATCCCTATTTTCATCATCAAACGAATCTATTTCTAAAGTATCAAAATACAATACACTTAAAATATCTACACACGATAATGCTGTTCCTGTATGAGGGCCTTTTGAGCTATTTGCTATTCGTAAGATATTTTGTCTTATATTTTTTGCTTTTTCTTTTAACATATAATTTTCTTTATATAAAGTTAACATGAGGATTAGGGTTCTTTAAATCCCATAGATATCTGTTCACCTCATCCATTCTACAGTTTAGACGACAATTTTTTATATCTAAGTCGTTTTTTACATAGTTATAAGATTGTTTTCGTTTATCACTCTCCCAAATCTCTTCAAAACTATTATCATAGATATTGCCATAACAAAATTCATCCTTACCAAGATAGGCACTACAACCAAACACCTTTCCATCTGCTGCTATATATCCCCAAAAAAATGGTGTTGCATAACATTTATCATAGCTTTGTCTCTTTTGAATATGTTTTTTTATAGTGTTGGCACGAAAAACTACATTGAAGTTTTCATCATTGAAACCGACTAACTCCTCTTCAATATCCATCATTTGAGAATAATCAATATTTTCATATTTGTGAGTATCCGATGAGAGATGCTGAGAGTATGGTTTGATGACCAAATAATCAGCTCCCAAATCTTTACATTTTGAAGCTAGCACCTTGGCTTCATCTTTATTTTCAGGGAGTAAAAGCATCTGCACCCCAACTGTACACGCTAAGTTATTTTTTTTTCTATACTCAAGTGCATATTTGAGATTGTCCATAACTCTATGAAAATCGACCTCTTTTGTTTGATGCACTTGGGCATAAGTTTTTGCACTTCCCGCATTTAAAGAGACTTTTATCCAAGAACAATTCTCAATACATTTTTGTATATTATTTTTATTTAAAGGGACGAAGTTTGTTGTTAAAGAGCTGTCTATCCCCACTTGTTTACAGTGCTCAACAATTAGATCCAAATCTTTAAAAAGGAGAGGCTCACCCTCGCCTGCAAACATTACGCTCTTGACACCTTTTTCTGCCATATTGGTTATTGTACTTTTGAGTGTATCAAACTCTAAGCCAATGTTTTCATAACCCATATAATCTAATGCGCAAAATGTACATCTATGGTTACAACCACCATAGGGGGATATCTCTACATAGATAGGATATATCTTTTTTAATTTAGCCCAATCATCTTTTGCCTCATACCACTTTGAAACACGAGTAGGATGGTAGATAAGCTTATGGGAATCTATGGAGTATTTATCTGTCATCATTCTCTCCAAGACACTCAAACCAATCTTTTGTCGCCTCTTCTATAGAATTTTCATCCCAGAGAGGAGCCTCTCGCCATTGCTCTATATTTTCAAGCATTATCTTCACCCCATCTTCAAAAGAGACTTTTGGT
>WFMY01000188.1 GCA_015488855.1 Helicobacteraceae bacterium | reverse complement strand
GTAAGTGCTCAGGTAGTGCATCAAATGAGTGAGGGTGTTTTAAATGTTAGTGAGGCAGACTACTCCATATCTATCAGTGGTATTGCTGGTGATGGGGGAGGGACTGCAGATAAACCTGTTGGAACTGTATATATAAGTGTACGAAGTAAGACAAAACATAAAGAGGTACACCTTTATCTTCAAGGGGATAGAAACTATGTGCAGTATCAAAGTGTTCTCCATGGTGTTAAAATGCTTCTTTTGCTAGATAAAGAGCTTTTTTTTGAAATTTAAGCGCAAATATCTTGACATCTAAAACCTATTTGTCTATAATTTCGACCTCTTAAGTATAAGAGGCAAAATGTCTTGTTAGCTCAGCTGGTAGAGCACGTCACTTTTAATGATGTGGCCGATGGTTCGAATCCATCACAGGACACCATTTTTTGATTATTTGAACTTCAGCTTGAAACTCACATACTTTAGTATGCTTCGCTTCAAACTTCAGCACAACTAATTCAAAAAGCAAGTGACAAGTCTTTCAATAGACATTATTATTTATAAAATTAGTTATTTTTGTTTTTATCAAGGCAGGTTCTTTACGGAAAGAGGAGCATACTTAAAGTATGTGACGAATGGAGTAAAGGTTCTAACGCAGAGAAAAGAAAAAAGAACAATTTTAGAGTGCGGTGGTAGTTCAGCTGGTTAGAATATCTGCCTGTCACGCAGAGGGTCGCGAGTTCGAATCTCGTCCACCGCGCCATTTTTTTGATTATTTGCACTTCAGTTGCAAGCTCACATACTTGGTGTATGCTTCGCTTGAAACTTCAGCACAACTAATTCAAAAAAACAATTTTAGTCAACCATTGATTTTTGTTTAAGCAAGGCAAGACCGATTTAGGAATACTTTAGTATCCGAGAAAGGGAACAACGAAGCATAAACCAAAAAGCAAAGGGCGTTTAGCTCAGTTGGTAGAGCGCTACCCTTACAAGGTAGATGTCACAAGTTCGAGTCTTGTAATGCCCACCATTTTCAAAACAAATACACTTGACCCTTTCGTCTAGTGGCCAAGGACACTATCACTTCATGGTAGTTACAGAGGTTCAAATCCTTTAGGGGTCGCCATTGAGATGTGGTGTTTAAGGGCGTTTAGCTCAGTTGGTAGAGCGCTACCCTTACAAGGTAGATGTCACAAGTTCGAGTCTTGTAATGCCCACCATTTTTTGATTATTTGAATTTCAGCTTGAAACTCACATACTTTAGTATGCTTCGCTTCAAACTTCAGCACAACTAATTCAAAAAGCAATATTTTAGAGTGCGGTGGTAGTTCAGCTGGTTAGAATATCTGCCTGTCACGCAGAGGGTCGCGAGTTCGAATCTCGTCCACCGCGCCATTTTTTTGATTATTTGCACTTCAGTTGCAAGCTGACATGCTTGGTGTACGCTTCACTTTAACCTTAAGCACAACTAATTCAAAAAAACTATCTTTTAACCAAATCTTTAATAAAATTCAGTATAATAAAAATAAAATAATTAACTTAGGATAAAATGAAATTACTGATAACTTTTTTATTTGCAAATGTTGTTTTATTTGCACATCCTCACATTTTTATTGATATCTATCCTAAAATAAATATGCAAGATACTCGAGCTACTTCACTGAGTTTACAATGGAAATTTGACCAGATGACTTCATCTTTACTTATAATGGATTATGATAAAAATAAAGACGGCAAATTTAATAAAAAAGAAACAGCTAAAATAAAAAAAAGTGCAATGAGAATATTTAAAAAATATAACTATTGCTTAAAAATAATGAATGGTGATAAAAATATAAAGATACAAAAGTTAGATAATTTTGTAGTTACTGTAGATAAGATGGATAGAATTGTATATTCATTTGATCTTATTTGCAATTTTGAAGTAAAAGATAGTATTCTTCTCTTTTACTATGGAAACTACTATATCGCTTTTATGCTCAAAAAATCAATGGTAGAACCTTTAAATAAAAACTTGGACTTTAGTATTAGAAAAGTTGATAATTCACGATACTTTGGCTATGCTATGATGATTAAGGATGTTAGATGAACTTATATACCGAATTTTTTAACCAACTTGTAAATTGGCAATACTATTTAAACAGCTCAATCTCTTCATATATAAAGGCCGTCAATGAAAATGGTTTAAGTGGAGTTTTAGTGGTACTAGCCATTTCATTCTTATATGGTTTAGTTCATGCAGCTGGCCCAGGTCATGGTAAAGCCTTGGTTTCATTTTATTTTTTATCTCGTGGCGGTAGCTTTAAAGAAGCTATAAAATTAGGATATCTTATCTCTCTTGTCCATGCTTTGTCAGCTTTAATTATTACATTTATTGTTTACTTTATTTTACAAGGGCTTTTCTCTAAAACATTTAAAGAACTTAGTAATATTTCTATGATGATATCAGCCGTAATGATTATAGTAGTTGGAATCTATCTATTTGTAAAAGCAATAAAAGCAAAAAAAGAAAAAGAAAGAACCGATTTTTCAAAAGAAAAGTCAGAGTATGCTATAGCTTTTTCTGCAGGAATAGTTCCTTGTCCTGGGGTTATGACTATAGTTTTATTTTGCATTAGTACTGGTAATTTATATCTTGGAATTTTATCGGCTGTTGTGATGAGTTTAGGTATGGGATTTACCATTTCACTAGCTGGAATCTTAACTAGCTATGCATCATCAAAAAGCGGAAACTTCTTAAAAAAGAAAGGATATGTATTAGAAATGTTTGGTGCTTTTTTTATTATACTTTTAGGTGTTTTTTTATTGAGCGTAAATGCTCAAATTTTATTTACTCCACAAGAGGCAGCTCTTACATTCTGATTATGACTGAAAAATAGTGTAATTATACGAAACTTTTTGTTCCTCGTCCATCGTAGAGATCTTTGTATTGGAAGGTGATAAGATTTTCCATAATAGCAAAGAGCAATAAAAAATTTAAAAAACTACTCCCCCCATAGCTAAACATAGGTAGTGGTACACCTACAACAGGTGCGTAACCTATGGTCATAGAGATATTGACTCCTGTGTAAATAAATATCATAAAAGATATTGCGATGGTGACAACTTTTATGAAGTAGTCATTGCTAAATACACTGAGGCTAAAGAGATGTAAGATAAGTAAGATATAGACAAGTATGATAGCTAAACCACCTAAAAAACCAGCTCGCTCAACTAAAAATGCAAAGATAAAATCACTTGTAGCAATGGGAAGAAATTTCATCTGAGTTTGTGTTGCTTCATCTTTACTCTTCCCACTAAGCCCTCCCGAACCAATAGCAATGATAGATTGTTGTACATGATATGATGGTTTTTCACTCATAAAGTCAGTAATACGAACTTTTTGATAATCATGAAGTCCAAACTTGTAAACAACAGGTGTAAGAAGGGCTACAATACCGACAATAACAGCCCAAATTTTCCAGTTTACACCTATGAAAAATAAGACTCCATAGCCTATAAGTAGCAAAACTAATGCAGTACCCAAATCTGGTTCTTTTGCTATGAGAAAAAATGGTATTAGTATGTAGGCACTTAACTTTAAAAAATCTTTAAGACCGTAACCCTCTCTAGGTGGAGGGTTACGGTGAATAAGATAAGCAAGCATCAAAATGAGCGCTGGCTTGACGAACTCTGATGGTTGAATAGTAGCATTGATAAAGGGTATCTCTAGCCATCTTTGCGCACCAAGTCTCGAATGACCAACAAACTCAACAGCCAAAAGTAATAAAATATTGACCCAATAGATAAGAGGTATAAGCCAATTCATCCGACGAATGGGGAGTAAGAAGACAAATACAAAGGTTAGTGTTGCAACCCCAATATAGGCTAGCTGTTTTTGTGCAAGAGCTGGAACTGCTTCATTGATTAGCCAATGAGATGTGAAGATGAGAGGTAGCAAAAGAATAATAGAAATAAAGTCAAATTGTGCTAAAATGCGCTTATCAATTCTCCACAAACTATACAACTCCTAAAATTTTATAGAATTGTATCATAATAGAGGTATATTAATGAGCGATATTCAAAGCTTTGCGTGTAAAAGTGAACAAAGATTAGATGTTTTTTTAGCATCAGTGATAGAGCAAACACGCTCTCAAGTGGCACAACTTATAAAAAAAGAGTGTGTCTATGTTGATGGGAAGTTAGTTTCTCGTGCTGGTGTCAAACTGAAAATGAATCAAGAAGTTAAGGTTGAATTTCCAGAGGCAAAGATTGTAAAAGCTCTTGAGATAGACTTTGATGTAGAAGTTCTTTATGAAGATGATGATGTTCTAGTGATCAATAAACCCACAAACCTTACAGTCCATCCTGCTCCAAGTGTCAAAGATGCTACCTTAGTAGAATGGCTCAAACATAAAAATATACGACTCTCTACCATAAGTGGTGAGGAGAGGCATGGGATCGTCCATCGTTTAGATAAAGGGACAAGTGGTGTGATGGTTGTTGCAAAGAACAATGTAGCGCATCAGTTTCTTTCTGAACAACTTCAAGATAAAAGTATGGGTAGGTATTATCTTGCTGTGGTTGTACCCCCTTTAAAAGAAGAGATTACTATAGTTGAAAAACCCATCAAAAGAAGTTCAAAAAACCGTCTAAAAATGGGTTGTGAAAATGGTGGTAAAGATGCAAAAACTGCTTTTAGTTTTTTGGCATTAAGTGAAGATGAAACTATGCAACTTATAGCTTGTAAACTCTTTACGGGGCGTACGCATCAGATTCGTGTACATCTTGAGACAATGAGTCGTCATATCCTTGGTGACCACCTCTATGGAAATACTCAAAAAGATGACAAATCGGAACGAATATTGCTCCATGCCTATGAGATACATTTTATCCATCCTAGCACTAAAAAATTATGTTCCTTTGTAGCCCCTATGGATGAGTATATGACTGCTTTTATTGACAATAAATTTAATACGGAGAATATAAATGAAGTTATCAACCCTAGCTACATTAGTAAGTCTTTCATTCATATTGATTCTTAGCGGATGCGGTACACCTAAGCCAAATCCCGATGCTACTATTGACTCCTCTTTGCCTCAGGTGGAGTTGACAGCAAATGGTATCAAAAAAGATATGAAGTCTATCGCTCTTGAATGGAAAGCGTTCAATGATAAAAGAGTGAAAGGTATATATATCTACAGAATGGCTTTAGACAATAATAAGTCAGAGATAGAGGATGATGCATATTATGTTACTATTGACAATCGCTTTTCTACACACTTTTTAGATACACGGATACAACCAAATTCAAGATATAGTTATTATTTTAAAACATATAGTGCGTTAGCAGAAGGTCTTAAAAGTGCGAAAACTGTAGTCCGTTCAAATCCTATTTTAGATTCTGTTACATGGATTCATGCTTTAAAAGATATGCCAAGAAGTGCTAAAATAATTTGGCGTCCACATACAAATAAGATTGTAAATGGTTATGAGGTAAAAAGACGAACACTTAAACAAAAAGAGTGGGAGAGTATTGCAATTTTGGATGGAAGATTAAGGGCAGAATATATAGATACTGGACTTGCAGATAAGTATACTTATATCTATGTTGTCCATGCTTTGACATATAACAACATTATCTCAAAGCCAAGTAAAGAGGTACAAATAACAACAAAAGCACGACCACCAGAAGTGAGAAATATCAAAGCAACAGATAATCAACCTAAAAAAATTATACTCACTTGGCAAAAATCAGATCTAAAAGATTTTTTAAAATATAATATATATCGCTCAAAAAGTGCAGATGGAGGTTACACTCTTCTAGCACAAACGAAAACAAATAAATATATAGATAAGATTGATGAAGATGGAGTAAGATACTTTTACCGAGTTAGCGTTCTGGATAAAGATGCTTTAGAAAGTAACTATGAACTTTATTCTGCTCAAGGTGTAACCGTAGTAAAACCAAATCCACCAGCTCTCGTAGAAGCTAAAATTGTTGATAATACGATTGTACTTAGGTGGAATAAAACTGATGATAGAGCAAAAACTTATATCGTTTCTAAAAGATATAAAAAAGGTATGTTTGATGAAGTTGCAGAGGAGTTTGATGGTATTACATCTTTATCTTATATAGATAAAAAGATACAAGCAGATACTACTTACTACTTTAAAGTTTACGCAGTCGATAAAGATGGCATCCGTTCAAACGCCAGTATTGAGATAGAGTTAGAGACAAAACCTAGTGCAAAAAAACCAAAAGAGGTCAAAGATATTTAATGCCACATCTTCATATTAAAGAATTTAAGAGTATAGAGTTTCCCAAAGAACAAGATGGAGTTCGTTTTAACTTTTTAGCTAAAAATGCAAATCATAGTGATGATAAAGTCATATCAACTACTATTGAGGGAGAAGAGTTCTTTTTGTTAGTACGAGAAGATGAGAAAAAGTGCCTTTTAAAAACAGATAAACTTACTCGTCCAGCTTCAATTTACAATGTACATAAATGCTTACTCGCCTATGCCAAAATTGCAGGCTTAGAAGTTTTAGAATCAAATGTACCAGATAATGCGAAAAATATACATCTTCAAGAGGTAACAGCTCTCAAGAGTATAGAGTATTTTGCACAAAAATTTCCTGATGCACAAGATGTGGCTATTGAAGTGGGTTTCGGTTCAGGGAGACATCTCTTACACCAAGCAAAAGAAAATTCTCAGACTCTTTTTATTGGGATAGAGATTCATCGTCCTTCCATAGAACAAGTGCTCAAACAAATCACTATCCAAGGCTTAGACAATCTACTTATCTTAGATTATGATGCACGACTTTTTATGGAGTTAGTCCCTTCAAATATAGTAAGTAGGATTTTTGTGCATTTTCCAGTTCCTTGGGACAAAAAGCCTCATCGGCGTGTCATCTCAACATCTTTCATAGAGGAATCACAACGGGTGCTTGGCATAAACGGTCGTTTGGAACTTCGTACAGATAGTGAAAACTATTATGCTTACTCCTATGAAACTTTCATTGCTTTGAAGAAAATCTCCTTGCAAATCAATAAAAATAAAGATATTGCTGTAAGTTCTAAGTATGAAGATAGATGGAAGCTCATGGAAAAAAATATCTATGATCTCACAATGATAAATGAGATAGAATCTGATCCGCTTCATATAGAGGGAGATTTTACTTTCTCTACATTTACTAAAGATGCACAAGAACTTTTAGCGCTTCATGCAACTACCAAAAAGTTTGAGGGTGGTTTTATCCATTTTGAAAGGATTTATACCTTAGATGATGGTATTATGCTACGCGTTTCAATGGGAAGTTCTGATAGACCAGAGCATCTCTATATTATCATACAGGATAAACAAATTCGTTATTATCCATCATTGCCCCTTCTCTCAAAAAGTAATCTAATGGCACATAAATTTTTGGATGAGGTACTTAATGGATAAAGTTATAGTAGCTAAAAATGTTTCTCTTTCATATACAGCAGATGAGACTATTATCAATCAAGCAAACTTTAGTGTAAACTCAGGAAGTTTTGTTTTTATCACAGGAGCCAGTGGTAGTGGTAAATCAACACTCTTAAAATCTCTTTTTGGTGCTATCAAACTCAAACAGGGGAGTTTAGTGGTAGGTGGTGTTGAGTTAAGTAAGGTTTCCCGTTCTAAGCTGAACTTTCTTAGACGCCATATAGGGATAGTATTTCAAGACTATAAACTTGTCAAAGAATGGACAATAGAGAAAAATATCATGATGCCTCTTATTATCAATGGATATGAAAAAAGTGTAATGACAAATCAAGTTGAATCACTCCTTAAACATGTAAGACTAAAGCATCAAGCTGGAAAATATCCATTGGAACTGAGTGGGGGAGAGCAACAACGCGTTGCAATGGCAAGAGCTTTATCTCATAATCCTATCCTAATCCTTGCAGATGAGCCTACGGGAAATCTTGATGAGTATTCATCTGAACTTATATGGAAACTGCTTGAGGGTGCAAATACGCAACTTGAGACAACTGTCATAGTTGTTACACACCATATACCATCTTCGCTCAATGTTGATTATAAGCATTTTCATATAGAATACGGAACTATCAATGAAATCAATTAAAAATCATCTCTCTCTTATTGTAGCACTTGTCAGCATACTCTTTTCGATACAGATTTTTGTTATAGTAGAGCGATCTATCGATGCCTATAAACAAAATCTTGCCAATAACTATTCGGTTGTTGTAGTGTCACAAAAAACAATCACTCAAAAACAATTTTTTAGAATAAATAAACTCATTAATGAGGTTAAAGTTCTCTCACCTGACAATGTCATCAAGCGTTTAAATTCGGGTATTGATAAAAGTAATATGGACTTTTTAAAGCTTACTTTACCAAAATTTTATAAGTTGCATCTTAAAAAATATCCATCGCCAAGAGAGATTAAAAGACTTAGAAAAGATCTGCTAAATAATAGATTTGTAATAAAGGTAGAAGATTTCTCAAATACCCATGATACTATATATAGGTTACTTGTATTGTTTAAAAATGTAGTTTTGGTTTTTGCTGCTGTAGTTTCCCTCGTAACAATGCTTCTTATCCTTAAAGAGCTGAGAATTTGGCAGTTTAAACACAACGAAAGGATGAGCATAATGGGGCTTTTTGGCGCACCAACTTGGTTGCGTTCAGCTGTTTTGTTTCGACTCTCCATCGTTGATGCTATCATCTCAAGTATCATTGTGTTTGTCATTTTTTCCTTGATAGCTTCATCTCATTGGATTTTAAATGAATTTAATAATATCAATATAAGTGTAGTAATTTTTGATAATGTAGGAGACTTTTTTGTTCTTTTTGGTATCTCCATTGTTCTCTCTATCCTTTTAGCTTCGATGATTGTTTTAGGACATAAAGAAGAAGTATGATAAAAGTTTTTCTTACTTTTTTTTTATTGTTTAGTTGTGTAAATGCTAAAAATGACATCGATAAAAAGATTAAAAAAACAAGTGCAAATTTAAAGAATTTCTCAAAGTCCTATAGCTCTGTCAATAAAAAGATGGCACAAAATGCTAAAGATATCTTGCAACAAAAAAAAGAGATATTCAAACAGCAAAAGTATTTGATAGAGCTTAAGAAATCTTTGAATTTAAAAGCACAAAGTTATGATGAAAACTCTAAAAAATTAATAAATTTGCAAAAAAAGCAACAAGAACTTCAAAAGGCACAAGACGCTTTAGAAGAAGAATTGATCTTTACCATTGCCAAAAGTATCTCTCTTAAAGTGGTTTTAGATGAAAATAATGCTCAAACAGAAGAATCTTTAATAGAACTTGAAGTGATAAAAGCCATGCTCACAAAAACAAAAACACAAGCAAAAAAGTTAAATGATGCGTTTTATAAAAACTCTCTTGTACTCAAAAAAACTGATAAGCAGACACACTCTTTACAAAGGTCAATATCTAGTATTGATGCAAAAAGAAAGACTCTTCTTAAAACACAAAACAAAAATAAAAAATCTTTAAAAAAGTTAGTTTTACTAGAAAAAGCATATAAAAAATCTTTAAAAAAACTTATAAAAAAACAAGACTCCATAAAGCAAACATTAGCAAAACTCAAAATTATAAAAGTAGATAGATTAAAAAAAGTAAAACAAGATGAAGCAAGACGCAAAGCATTTGCAAAAAAATCTTCTAATAAAAACTTACCAAAAGTAAAAAAGCCCGGAAGTTCTTATCAAAGTGTAAAAACAAAAAAATATCGTGGTAGAAAAACAATAGCTCCGCTAAGAGCATATACTATCACTAAAAAATATGGAACTTATACTGATCCTATATATGGGATAAAAATTTTTAACGAATCTATCTCTATGAAGCCAAAAAATAAAAATGCAAAAGTAAAAACAGTCTTTAATGGGAAAGTTATCTATGCAGATAAAACAGCAATCCTTAAAAATATAGTTATTGTACAGCACAAAAATGGTTTGCATACTATCTATGCAAATTTAAGTCAAATCTCACCAAGTATCAGAAAAGGTATAAAAATAAAAAAAGGATATACCATAGGACGAGTGAATGATGAGCTTATCTTTGAAGTGACACAAAAGTCATACCATATCAATCCAATAAGACTTTTTAAATAAATAGATTCTAATTAGTTTATTTTTGGTTATAATTTCAAGATATACTTTTTATGATAACTTCTAAGGAATGAAATGAACTTTATACAAACTCGTGGAATAGATGCATCTAAACAAAAAACTGTAACTTTTTCAGAAGCTATACTCAGTCCAATAGCCTCTTTTGGTGGACTTTATGTGCCAGAGGAACTACCCAATCTCGGAAACGAGTTTTTAGCAAAACATCTCAATTCCAATTATAAAACTTTAGCTTACGATATGTTAAAGAGATTTGAGATAGACATAGATGATGCCGTGATCAATGAGGCCTTAGCTCTTTATGATAGTTTTGATGATGCAAACAATCCTGTCCCTGTTGTTAAAGTAAAAGAAAACTTATATATATCGGAACTTTATCATGGTCCAACTCGTGCTTTTAAAGATATGGCATTGCAACCCTTTGGAG
>WFMY01000187.1 GCA_015488855.1 Helicobacteraceae bacterium | reverse complement strand
TTAATCTATGTTCAAAATGCACAAGAGAGTTTAGTTGAGAGTGAGAAGATGGCATCACTGGGTCGTTTGGTTGCAGGAGTAGCTCATGAGATAAATACCCCAGTGGGTGTCTCCATCACAGCTGCTTCGCATCTTGAAAAAAGTACAAAAGATTTTTTAAAGCTCTATCGTGAAAAAAAAGTAAAAGAAAATGATTTTAACAGCTTTGTTGAGGTTGCTACAAACTCAAGTAGAATGATTTTACAAAACTTAGAGCGGGCAGGTGAACTCATCACCTCTTTTAAATCTCTCTCTGTAGATCAAAGTTTAGGAGATCTAAGAGAGATCAATGTCAAAGAGTATATCAACTCCATCATCCTCTCTTTAGGTACAAAATTGCAAAAGAGCTCTTATACTATTGAGGTCAAATGTCCTGATGACCTTGTGATAGATATAGTCGCTGGTTCTTTAGCTCAGATAGTGACAAATCTGGTAGAAAATGCTTATATTCACGCTTTTAAAGAGAGAGAAAAAGGGCATATCCTCTTAGAAATAAAGGAGGAAGATGATACTATAGTATTGTTATATGCAGATAATGGTCGAGGATTGACAGAGGAAGAAAAAGAAAACTTTTTTGAGCCTTTTTATACAACAAAAAGAGATGAGGGTGGGAGTGGACTTGGCACGCACATCATGTACAACCTTGTAACACAGTCTTTAAATGGGCAGATAGCCTTTGTTAACAAGTTTGAAGATGGTTTAGCTCTTAAGATAACGATACCAATGATGGGAAAAAAAGATGTTTGATAGTAATGGATTTTTAAATTTTACAGAGGAAAAAGAGCATTCAAGAAAAAAGAACTCTGAAGTCTATAAAATTTTAATAGTAGATGATGAATCCTCTGTGCATGATGTGACAAACTTGGTTTTGGCATCAATGAGTTTTCAGGGTAAAGAGTTGGAACTGTATCATGCTTATAGTGCAGTGGAGGGTGAGAAGATATTGAAAGAGCAGCCAGATATGGCTGTAGTATTGCTTGATGTAGTGATGGAGACTGATAATGCAGGCTTAGATTTGGTAAAAACAATCCGTGAAAAATTGGGCAATAAACTTTTACGCATCATACTAAGAACGGGACAACCTGGTCATGCACCAGAGGAAGAGGTGATAGTGAATTATGATATTAATGATTATAGAAACAAGTTAGAATTAACTACATCAAAACTCTTTTCAAGCATGATTACAGCCTTACGCTCTTATTCGGATCTTGTGAAGATTCAGAAAAATAAGTTAGGGCTTGAAAAAGTTCTAGCTTCCACCTCCTCTATCCTAGATATACATTCTATTGATAAATTTTTTGCAGCTTTGCTTGAACAAGTTCTTGCACTTATTCATGATGAAACAGCAAAATCATGTTCGAGTAGCTTGAGTATCTATATCTCTTTTTATCAGGATCAAAAACCTATCTTCGATACTGGGACGGGTATCTTTGGTGATGTAGAGACACGCCAAGAGAAAGTAAAGGAAAAATATGGAGATGGAGTCCTTGATGCAGTAAGAGAACAAAAGTATATTAAAACAGATGAGTATTTTATCTTTTACCATAAAAATAATCTTGGTAATGAGATGCTCATCATCCTTGATGGAAAAACATGTGATATTAGTATAGAAGATGATCTGCTCAATATTTTTGTTAAAAATATTGCCATAACTTTTGATAACCTGCTGATGAGCAATGACATCAAAGAGAGTCAAAAGGATACGATTTTTATGTTAAGTGAGTTGGCTGAACAGCGTTCGCAGGAGACAGGTAAGCATGTCAAAAGAGTTGCCTACTTTGCAAAAGCGATTGCTGAGGAGCTTGGACTCAGTGAACTTGAGGTAGAAGAGGTCTTTGTAGCAGCTCCTATGCACGATGTTGGAAAGATTGCCATAAGTGATGCGATACTTAAAAAGCCAGGACCCTTAAATGAGGAGGAGTTTGAGCTTATGAAGTCTCATGCTAAAAAAGGGCATGACCTGCTTATCAATTCGGAGAAGAGGTTGATGCGGGTAGCTTCTATAGTGGCGTTGCAACACCATGAGCATTTTGACGGTGGTGGTTATCCTCAAGGTCTTCAGAACGATGAGATACATCTTTATGCAAGGATTACAGGGTTGTGCGATGTGTTTGATGCCTTAAGTACAAAACGCATCTACAAAGATGCTTGGCCTCTTAAAGAGGTGTTTGAGTATATAGAAAAAGGACAATCAAAACAGTTTGATCCAGCGGTAGTTCAGGCATTTTTGGCACGAAAAAAGCAGATTTTAGAATTAGTAGAAGAGTATAAAGATTAAAAGGAAGATATTTGAAGTTAGTTTTAGCAACATCCAACAAGGGTAAAGTTAGAGAAATACAAGCACTTTGCAGTGAATATGAAGTGATACCTTATGGTGAACTTATCAAAGAGTTTGAGATAGTTGAAGATGGAGATACTTTTAAGGAAAATGCACTCATAAAAGCTAGAGCAGTGTTTAAGGCACTTAAGGATGATAAGGTGATAGTTATCGCAGATGATAGTGGCATCAGTGTAGATGCACTTGATGGAAATCCTGGTATTTATAGTGCTCGTTATGGTGGAGTCGATGCAGATGACAAAGAGAACTTAAATAAGCTCATGAAAGATATCAAAGAGACTGGAGTGAGTAGTTCACCTGCACACTATACAGCGGCTATTGCCATAGTGACAAAAAATTCTGAACAATCTGTTCATGGCTGGATGTATGGTACTGCTCTTACAGAGGCAAGGGGTGATAGTGGTTTTGGTTATGACCCTATGTTTGTTCCGCTAGATTATGATAAAACTTTGGGTGAGTTAGACGCTGGGGTGAAAAAAAAGCTTTCACATCGTTCAAAAGCACTTGATTTAGCTCTAAAAATCATTAAAACTATCAAATAAAATCCCATCCCTGGGATTTGTAGCCGAAGAAAATTCCTTTTTTTTGGCTTGAAATCTATAAAAACTTTTTACTTAGCTCATAAATTGAGTATTCGAATCTATCTAAAATACTTTGTAGACGGGCATTGTATCTGTTTAAAGTTTGCATGATGCCTCCTTTTTGTAGTAAAAAAACTTTTACTTTTTAACAAAAAATTATCGAAGAACTAGCAGAATAAACTCAAGATAGGTTCTTCTTATGGAATCTATAAGCAAAAAATATTCCATCTATTGCAGTTTTGATAATCAATGAAAGATAAGAAGCAAAGTTGTCCCAAAAACAATTCTATAGATACCAAAACCCACAAAGGTAAATTTATCTAAAAATGCCATGAAAAGTTTGATAGTGAAGTATGCAACTATAAAAGAGATGACAAAACCGATGCCTAAGGTGAGGAGACTTTCACTGCTAAACTCTTTGTAGTGCTTGAGTATGTCATATCCAGTAACAGCGCTCATCACAGGGAATGCTAGGAGGAAACTAAACTCTGCACTTGCTTTTCTGCTCAGTCCAACAAGGAGTGCACCTATGATGGTAGAACCAGCTCGGCTTGTCCCAGGAATGAGAGCAAAGATTTGTGCAAAACCTATCCAACCAGCTTGTTTATAGCTGATTTGTTCTATATCATCAAGCATAGTTGTCTCCTGAGGGATAAAAAACTTTTCAACAACTAAAAATACTACACCACCAATGATGAACATTATGGCAACTACTTCAATGCTAAAGAGTTCTTTAATCTGATGAGAAAAAAGATATCCGATAGTTCCTATGGGTAAAAAGGCTATCAAGACTTTTGTCCAGAGATCTATTTTTTTGAGGGTAAATTTATCTCGATAATTAAAAAAGACTGCTAAAATCGCCGCAAATTGGATAATGACCTCAAAAGCTTTTGTAATGCTTGTTTGGTTGATGCCTAAAAATTCACTAGCAACTATGAGATGTCCAGTTGAAGATATGGGTAGAAACTCCGTAAATCCTTCGATGATGCCGAGTATGATAGAATCAAATATGCCCATATATTTCCTTTTTATGCTAAAATTATATAAGAAATTTTAACATAAATAAAGAAGAAGATTATGAATGTACTTATAGTAGATGATAGTAAGATAGTAAGAAGAGTGTTGACAAATACAGTAAAAAGGTTTTTTGTGGCACCATCATGGCCTGAAGGATGCACTATTTATGAAGCCGAAGATGGTCTTGTGGCAATGGAAATGATGAAAAAGCATCAGATTAACATCATGCTTCTTGACTGGAATATGCCAAATATGACTGGTGAAGAGGTAGTTGGTGCAGTTCGAGCTAACAAAGAGTGGCATAAAACACGCATCATTATGGCAACCACTGAAGGTGGAAAAGATAGTGTCCTCAAGATGATAAAAAAAGGTGCCAATGGTTATATGGTAAAACCTTTTCAAGAAGAGGCAATCTTTAAAACACTTGAAACTGTTACTGCGAGAATGCAAAAGTAAAGTGAGCTTAAACATATTTAGATATAATACAAGGTTTTTATAAAAATATTGTGTAAACTATATTTTTGGTACATCGTAAGATGGAACCTTAACACTAAACTATCGTAGGAACTAAATATGTTACTTTTTACACCTGGACCAACCCCAGTACCACAAAATGTTCGTAATGCAATGGCTCAAGAGACTATGCATCACCGTACACCTGAGTTTGAAGCTATCTTTGAGCAGACTCGTAAACATCTTTTTAAACTTCTAAGTACTGATGAAGTTGTGATGATCGCTTCAAGCGGGACTGGTGCTATGGAAGCAGCAGTTACCAACCTCTGCAAAAATACACTCTTGAGTGTAAACTCTGGAAAATTTGGTGAACGATTTGGTAAAATCGCTCTTGCTCACGGTCTCAAAAATGTAGAGATTAAGAACGAGTGGGATACACCTGTGAGTGTTGAGGCAATAGTTCAAGCTGTAAAAAACAATCCAGATATAGATGCTATCGCAGTGCAGATAAGTGAGTCTGCAGGTGGATTGCGTCATCCTGTAGAAGAGTTAGCAAAGGCTGTAAAAGCTATCAGAGCAGATATTATGATAATCGCTGATGGGATTACTGCTGTTGGGGTTGAGATGATTGATGTCTCTCATATTGACTGTCTGATTGCAGGAAGTCAAAAAGCGTTGATGCTTCCTCCTGGACTTGCAATACTTGGTCTGAGTAACAAGGCTGTAGTAGCTATAGGGAGTGGTGTTGGTTATTACCTCAATCTTGCATCTGAGATAAAAAAACAAAGACAAAACACGACTGCTTATACTGCAGCGACTACACTCATCATAGGACTCTTAGAAGTTTTAGAAACTATAGAAAAAAATGGAAGCCTAAAAAGACTTTATGGAGAGACAGCGTGTCGTGCAAAAGCGGTCAAACGAGCTCTTGAAGCGATAGGTCTTCACTCTTACCCTATAACTCCTGCTAAGTCTATGACAACAATCATTGATGAAAACGCTTCAGAGATTCGTCAGCTTTTAAAAGAGGAGTTTGAGGTCAATATAGCAGGTGGTCAAGATCATCTTAAAGGGAAAATCTTTAGGATCAATCAGATGGGACTTATCTCAGCGTATGAGATGGCATGGGTTGTAAACTCTGTAGAATTGGCACTTTCAAAACTTGGTCGTCGTCCCTATGATGGTACAGCAAACAGAGTGTTTAATGAAGTATTTTTTGGAGTGGAGAGTTAGATGATACTTGAGCACGAAATCCCCCAAGGAAGTAAGCTTTATTTTGCAAACACAGCAAAGATTAAACGCACTATCGAAGCAACAGCAGCTGATATTTTAGAAAAGCATCAATTCCAAGAGATAGTAACCCCCATCTTTTCACATCATCAGCATCTAAGTATTGCAAATGAGAGCGAACTGATCCGCATTAACGATAGAAAAAACAACCCTATCTC
>WFMY01000186.1 GCA_015488855.1 Helicobacteraceae bacterium | reverse complement strand
GCCCAAGCATCGCAGCATTTGTTAAACTTAAAAGTCCTAGTGCAAACAGTATCCCTGCTGCTGCTCTTGCTTCTCTTTCATTGATGACTCTCACATCATAACCATCTACTTTTTCACCGTATTTAAAAAATTCTTTCATATTGCCTCCTATGCATCATTAAAAACTATAGTTTTGTTTTCTATTTTCATTATTTTATCACAATACTCCAACATTCGCTCATCATGTGTTACCATGACAATAGCTACATCTCTCTGTATTGCTATCTTTTTGAGCATCTTCACAACATCAATAGACCTGTTAGTATCAAGTGCTGCTGTTGGTTCATCTGCTAAAACTATCTCGGGATCATTTATCAAAGCTCTTGCGATGGCTACACGCTGGTTTTGTCCACCAGAGAGTTGCGAGGGCATAGCATTTTCCTTCTCTGCAATATCAAAATACTCTAGTAACTCCCTCGCTTTTTGTTTTGATTCTTCATCTTTGACCTTGTTGGTTTGGGGTAAAAGAGTCAAGTTATCTACTATGTTTAAAAAAGGGATGAGATAGTGTGCTTGAAAGATAAAACCAATTTTCTCTCGACGAATCTTTCTTGTCTCTTTAGTAAGCCACTTATTTTCATATACTTTTTCATCCCCTAACCAGATAGTTCCACTATCTGGACTTTCGACACACCCTAGCATCATGAGCAATGTGGTCTTTCCTGCTCCACTTGGTGCGATGAGAGCGACTAACTCACCCTTGTTAATAGTAAAATTTGCGTCATGTATCACATCCACATAAGCATCCCCTTTACCAAAAGATTTATTGAGATGTTGTATTTTTATCGCTTGATTTTGATTCATTTTATCCACCTATCGCAGCTGTTGGGTCTGCATTGATAACTTTTTTCACCGCTATAAAAGAAGCAAAGACAGATGCCACCATCACAATGCCAAATAAAACCCATGCATCTTGGAGTTGCAAGAGCACATTTTTTGGAAATTTTGTATAGATAAGATGGGAAAAAATATTGCCAAATATAAAGGCAAAAAATCCCAACAACATAGTCTCTTCAACGATCATCTTCACTATGAGTGAGTTAGGTAAACCTATCAACTTCATGATAGAGATCTCTTTCATCTTCTCCAAAGTCATAGTGTAGATAATAAGTGCGATAATAATCGTCGCAACAACTACCAATATAACAGTAAAAAGCCCAATCTGTTTTGATGCTTTCTCCACTACATATCTCGTAAGAACCACCTTTTGTTGTGCCCTAGTATAGACACTCTTATGGAGCCATTTTCTTATATCTTTTGCAATCTCTTCGTTAATATATCCAGGTTTCACTGTCGCTATAATGGCGTTTACTAAGTCTGAATTTTTACTCAAGATACCTCGCGCTCTATCTGTCTCTATCCTCTTGTTGCTATAGGTAAACTGCAACTCTTGTGCATCTTTGAGACTGACATATACCAAGGGGTCGCCGCCAGAGGCCACAGTTCCATGTGTAATACCCACAACCGTATAAAAGTTTCTCCCAAGTTTTATCTTATCGCCAAGTTTATACAAAGTTTTATCACTCACAACTATCTCGTAATGCTCATTTTTAAGCACTCTTCCAGCTATGAGTCTCTTTGTATTTATGGGATTTATCGCTCCATAAATATCATAACCAATGGCAAAAACAGCCAATTTTTTATGGGGCAAAGGAAGCTGAAGATTTTGAAAAGTTATTGCTTCACTCTTGTCTATAGCATTGATAGTTTTGATAGTATATTTTAAATCTTCATGTACCTTTGAAGCTTCTGCAAAGGGTCCTAAAGTATCATCTTGAACTATCCATAGATCAACATTTAAGTCGTTTAATATCACCTCAGCATCAGCTATCATCCCACGATATACACCCACCATAATGAGTACAATCCCAAGTAACATTCCAACACCCATAGCAGTTACAACAAACTTGCCAAGAGTGTGCTTAATGTCCTCTTTTGCTAAATGTATCATTTGTGTATCTTCATCCCATCTTTGAGGGGTTTTTTATTTTTATCTAAGAGAAGAATCTTTGTATCAACGCTAAGATTTTTCACTGCTATTTCTGTATCATTTTGTGCTATTATCTTGATAGCTTTAAAATAAGCATGATTCTCTTTTGCTATCCAAACACCAAGTTTTCCACCATTTTGCACAACTACTTTAGATGGTATCTTGATAACATTTTTTAGAACTTCTATATCTATGCTTACTTGTGCCTGTTCATTGATGAAAAAAGGAATTGGTACAGAGCCAAAGGCTATATCGACTTCCCTTTGTAAGGTGACTGCATCACTCATAGCATCTATTCTTTTGACAAAGCCAGGATAGATGATATTCTCTTTGGAACGAAGCACAATACTAGCACTCTGCCCTACCTTGATTTTTGAACTGATGCGTTCATCTATCTTTGCCTCAACCCATAAAGTGCTTGCATCTACGATTTTAAGGATAGGCACTGAGGGGATAACATCTTGTGCCACTTCTGCCTCTTTTGCTATCACATAACCGTTTATAGGAGCATAAACCTTGAGCCTAGCTATTTTTGCCTCGATAACTTCTACATTCTTTTGGGCAATTTTTCTTGTTGCTTTTGCCGACTCTATCCTAGATTTTGTTGTACTAACACTTGCTTGAATGCTCTGGAAATCTGTTTTTGCTTTATCATACTCAGCTTGAGAAGCAAATTTTTGTTCTTTGAGTTTTGTATATCGCTTATAAGTTATCTCAAGAAGTTCACTTTGAGCTTTTAAGTTTGTGAGTTCATTGATAGCAGCTTTTATATCATAGTTTGCTCTTTGTAAAGTTGCCCTCATTACTTCTAGCTGTTGTGGTAGGTCAACCCCATCCATCACGATAAGCAATTCACCTTTTTTTACCCATTGTCCTTGGTCTGTATTGATCTGTAGTATCTTCCCACCAGTTTGTGCGGTAATAGAGTAGATATCTTTTGCCCCTACATTTCCTATCCCTTTTATATTTACTTTAAGATTACCAACACTTGGACTCATCATCTCAAATGTAGTTTTTGGAATATATACTTTGTTATAAAAGATTGTTCCTATCCCAAGGATGACAATCAAGCTTATGGTGTATTTGATATATTTATTCATCTATTTTTCCTTCTAAATATTGTAATTTATGTATAGCACTACTTTTCTCGTATCTTGCACTGAGTAAACCCAACTGTGCATCAAGTTTCAGTGCAAAAGAGTCTAGGACTTCGATATATGTCGCTAAACCCTCTTTGTATCTTGCTTCTAAAAGATTTGTTGTGCTTGCAGCCGCATCGAGTTGTGCTTGTTTGGCAAGTATAGTTTTTTCATAACGCTTGATATCTATGATGAGAGATCCTATCTCATCTTGGAGGGCTAGTTTTTTTGAGTCATATTCAGCAAGGGCGCTTTGTTTGTCTAGTTGTGCCTGTTGTGCTAGAGCGGATATCCTTCCACCACTATACAGAGGAAGATCCAGAGTGATACCAACAAGCGTAGAGTGATAATCGTTTAAAGTGCTTAAATAATTATAAGAAGCTACAAAATCCACAGAACCATAATGCGAAGACTTTACAGATTTGTATTCTAAAGAGCTTTTTCGTACCTCTTTTTTTAAGGCAAGAAGAGATGGAGAAGATTCTATAATCTTTTTGTCATCTGAGAGATCATAGAAACTGAGCATACTATCATCTAGCACTACATCACTTGGAATCTTCTCATGAATATACAGAGATAAACTATTGCGTGCTTTATCAAAACTTGCTTTTGAGATGGCTAGATTATCTTTTGCGATATAAAAAGAAGATAAAAATCTTGTTGCATCGGCTGAAGTTTTCATACCCTGCTCTACAAGAGCCTCAGCTTGTTTATAGAGTGCTTCTTTAGCTTGCAAGTCTTTTTGCCTTACTTCCATTGCCAAGCGTTGCACTAACATCAGCTCGTATTGGATTTTAACCTTGTAAGCGAGATAAGCCTTTGCATCTTTGAGCGATAGTTTAGCTATAGATATACCCTCATTTTTAGCGTTTATGCTTAACAAAGTTTTCTTAAAATCCCAAACTTTTTGATGCACTGAAGCTCCAATATTGTATCCATTATTATTTATGGTTCTAAAAGTTCCGTTACGGGGGAAGATATAAGTTTTTGTAGGGTTATACTCTGCATTGAGATTTACCTGAGGGAGATAGTCTGCACGCGAGAGGTTTACTAAACTCTCACTTTTACGCACCTGCAACTCAAATCTTTTTACATCAGGATGCGTGCTAAGAGCTTTGTCAATCGCATCACTTAATGTTAATCTTTGAGCAAAAAGAACACTCAAAAAAAGCATAAGTAATAACATTATTTTTATCATAAGAGACACCTTTATTTTAATATAAAGATGATAGCACTTTGATGTTAGGACAATGTTAAGATACTCCTTAAAAAACGAGAGTTAACAAAACTACCAAAAGTACGGGAGGGGTCACAATCAAACCAAATTTAGAGTATTGCCAAAAACCAATGCTTATACCTTTTTTCTCTAAAGTATGTAACCATAAAAGAGTCGCTAAACTTCCAAAAGGTGTCATTTTTGGTCCGAGATTACAACCTACGATATTTGCATAGATCATCGCTTGGTTCCCTATGTCTTCAAGAGCGATATCCATTACCATAATAGTTGGCATATTGTTCATAAAAGCTGAAAGGATAGCTGAGATAAAACCAGTCCCAACAACTGCAATAAGGTTTCCTTGTGCATCTAAAGAGTAAAGTACCCCAGAGATGCTCTCTGTTAAACCTGCATTTTTTAAACCATATACAACGATATAAAGACCTAAAGAGAACCACACAACTTGCCAAGGTGCATTTTTGATGATGTGCAGAGGCTCTACTGTTTTATATAACGAGGCAATGAGCAAGAAAAGAAGTCCTCCACCAAGAGCAAAAACAGAGATGGGAATATTGTAAGCATCTCCGATGAAGTAACCTGCCAAGAGTAATGCTAAAAATCCCCATGAAAGGTAAAATAGATTTTTGTTTTTGAGTACAGAATCAGGGTCAGTTAAAAGGTCAATATCTACAGTTTTTGGTATATCATTTCTCAGCACTAAAAAAAGCACTACTGTAGTGATAACTACACTCACAACAAAAGGTACTATCATATGTGCAAAGTACTCTACAAAACCTATATCAAAATAGTTTGCTGTAACAATATTTGTAAGATTTGAAAACACAAAAGGTAAAGATGCACTATCACTAATGAAACCACCTGCGAGTAAAAAAGCTAAGATTGTTTTGACATTGAGTTTAAGTACATGCATCTGTGAAAGTAAGATAGGTGTGAGAATGAGAGCAGCTCCGTCATTTGCAAAAAGTGCTGAAACCAAAGAACCAAGAAGTATGGAGTAGATGAACATTTTGATCCCACTCCCCTTAGAAAACTTCGCCATTTTGAGTGCTGCCCACTCAAAAAATCCGATCTCATCTAAAACTAAAGAGAGAAGGATGATACCTATAAACGCAAAAGTCGCATCCCAAACTATCTCCCAAACTACGAACAAATCTTCATAATGTACAGCACCCAAGGCATAAGCTACAACAGCACCTATCACAGCAGTAGTTCCTATCTGAAGTCCACGAGGTTGCCAGATAACAAAGAGAAGCGTTATAAGAAATATACTACTTGCTAAGAGCATCATTCACCTCTTTTAATAAAACTTCTTCTATCTCTTTGTATGTACCCTCAAAGGCTTCAAAGGCTTTTCCATCTGGGTCAACAAAGCCCACATGGATAGTTTTTACTTTTTTAGGAAACATAGGGCAAGTCTCTTTTGCATTGTCACATACGGTAATAACTAAGTCAAAGTCTATATCACTCAGAGCATCTAAGTGTTTTGAGTGATATGCATCATCCCAAATGCCATTATCTTGTAAAACTTTTTTCGCATTTGGATTAACATTTGCACTAGGAGCTACTCCACAACTATATGCTTGAACACCATCAATCTTTGCATTAATGAGAGCTTCACCAATGATACTTCTACAAGAATTTCCTGTGCACATCACAAGGACTTTTTTTTCTTGTATTTTACATTCATTATTTAATTTTGGTAAGTCTAATTCTAGACTAGCAATCTCTTTTAAAATATTTTGTCTAAAAATATCAAGGGGAGTTCTAACACTATAATAAGCCCACTTAGCCTTTCTCTCAACTTTTAAGAAACCTGCATCTTTGAGTATCTTAAGATGCCTTGAGATTCGAGACTGAATCATCTCAAAAGAGTTCTCAACATCACATACACATACCGAATTATTTTGCTTTATAAAAGCTAAAATCTTAACTCTTGTTTCATCATTTACTGCGCTGATGGTTTTTAAAAAAATATCCACGAAAATAGCCTTTAGATTTAAATAAAAAATTATAGCAAAATTATATTATCATATCAAGATATATTGATATAAATTCTTATTTTTTGGATATTATTGCCATCCTACAGCAAACCTCAATATGCCAGCAATTAGAAAAAGGTGTAATTGCAAGGCGAAAAGTTGCAGGAGCTACTAGTAGCTTCAATGCTTTTCAACGAAGTCAAGTGTGCCTTTTTCTAATTGTCCTTTGGATGAGCCAT
>WFMY01000185.1 GCA_015488855.1 Helicobacteraceae bacterium | reverse complement strand
TTTTCAACGAAGTCAAGTGTGCCTTTTTCTAATTGTCCTTTGGATGAGCCATAAAGGGGCAATCTGCAAAGCATCTATCCTTCAACTCTACTAGTAGAGTCTTCAGGCTAGTTACTTCACATTTTACCCCTTTATGACTCACTGGCATATTAAGGTTTGCTGTAGGATGGCAATACTTTAAAATAGCAGCTTTGATGTAGCGAATCTTCCCATCCACTACATTGAGAAAATTTGATAGATCAGATAGAACTACTTAGCTGAGAGATTATTTACTGAATGATGAGATACTTATGTTCATCAGTTTGTTGGAGGTCGTGCATATTGTTATGAATCTTTTTATAGACATAAGGAAGAGAGATAGAGCCGTGCTTGATGTAGTATAGGATGGTGCTAAAGGTGATCTTATGTGCTATGCTTTCATCTTTAAATGCTTTGAGTACTACACTCTTATAAAAGTCTAAGATAGCTTTTTTGTCTGGGCTGTTTACTATGACACCTATGCTACCACCATGGAGTCTAGCGACTATAGCATTCTCTTTTGACTCATTTTTGATAAGTTTTGCAAAACTTTTTATGATTGCATCAGCCCCAAAGAGACCATACAGATGGTTTGCTCTATCTAATCTATCTATCTTAAAGACTATAACCCAAAATTTTTTATTTTTAGAGATATTGTTCATAAGTTGGGAATCAAAATAGAGGGAGTTGTTGAGTTTTGTGAGAGGATCCGTAAAGCTATGAAGAGCTAGTTTGTATTGTTTGTCTTTTATCTCTTGAAGATAGGAGACAATTTGAAGATGAGTTTTTATTCGCACTTTGAGTTCTATAGGGTTGAATGGTTTGAAAATATAATCAACACCACCAACCTTAAAAGCACGAGAAATATTTTCTATATCTGTTTGTGCTGTTAAAAATATGATGGGGATATCTTTTGTTTTTTTGTCTTTTTTTAGCAGTTCACAGACTTCAAAACCATTTTTTTGAGGCATATCTATATCAAGAAGTATAAGGTTGATATCTTGTTGTGTAATATTTTTTAGTGCACTCAGGGGATTAGTAGTATAAAATACTCTATAACCCTCTCTTTTAAGATATACAGAGGCTATTTTGATGTTTAGTATCTCATCATCAACAATTAAAATACTAAAATCGCTATTTTTTTTCATGCACTATTCTATATCAATATATATTAATAATTACTTTAATAGAGAGATAGAGATATGGATATGTAGGATGGTGCTCACAACTGGACTCGAACCAGTGACTCTTACCTTGTCGAGGTAATACTCTACCAACTGAGTTATGCGAGCAAATTAAGTGTAAATCACTTAATTACAGATGAAAGTTTAGCAAATTATTCTTAAACTTTATATATATTTTAGGTGCAATATGGGTATAATTGCAAATATAATATGGGTGAAGGTAAATTATGAATGTTTCAGAGTTAGAAAGTCTTGGTCTTAAAAATATTGGTACGGTTTTTCACAACCTAAGTTTTGATGAGTTGATTCAACATGAACTGGACAATGATGAGTGTGCAGTTACAAAAAAAGGTGCTACCGCTGTTGATACTGGCATCTTTACTGGTAGAAGTCCAAAGGATAAGTATTTTGTTGATCGTGATCCATCAAACAAATATATAGCTTGGGGAGATGTAAATCAAAAAATATCTGCTGAGATATTTGATGAACTACTCATGGTCGCACAAGAACAATTATCTAATAAAGATTTATATATTACAGATGTGTTTAGTGGTGCTTCTGCTGCTTCAAAAAGATCTGTTCGTTTTGTAACAGAGATAGCATGGCAATCTCATTTTGTAAAAAATATGTTTATCCGTCCTACTCCAGCTGAACTCGAAGTTTTCAAGTCAGATTTTACTGTTTTAAATGCTTGTCAAGCTGTCAATGATAAGTGGAAAGAACATGGAATGAATTCTGAAGTATTTGTTCTTTTTGATGTAGAGAGAAATCTATGCATCATAGGTGGTACTTGGTATGGTGGAGAGTTGAAAAAAGGAATTTTCTCAATGATGAATTATTGGCTTCCACTTGAGGGTAAACTTTCGATGCACTGTTCTGCTAATGTGGGTGAGCGTGGAGATACTGCACTTTTCTTTGGACTAAGCGGAACAGGGAAGACAACTCTTTCAACTGACCCCCATCGTGCTTTAATAGGTGATGATGAACATGGTTGGGATAACCATGGAGTCTTTAACTTTGAAGGTGGTTGCTATGCAAAAGTAATCAACCTCGATGGTAAAAGTGAACCTGAGATCTATGGTGCTATTCGTAAAAATGCACTTTTAGAAAATGTGGTGATGTATGGTGAGGGTGAGGTTGACTATGAAGATAGTTCTAAAACAGAGAATACTCGTGTATCTTACCCGATAGAGCACATAGAAAATCATGAGACTAGCCTTAGTGCTGGGCATCCTGAAAACATCATCTTTTTAACTGCTGATGCATTTGGAGTCCTCCCTCCTGTATCTAAACTTACTCGCGATCAAGCAATGTACTACTTTTTAAGTGGTTATACCGCAAAGGTGGCTGGTACTGAGCGTGGTATTACAGAGCCTGTCGCAACTTTCTCGGCTTGTTTTGGGGAGGCATTTATGACACTTCACCCAACTGTATATGCAAAACTACTTGGTGAAAAAATAGATGAGCATAATGTAAATGTATATCTTGTTAATACTGGATGGACTGGTGGAAAATACGGTGTAGGTCATAGAATGAGTATCAAAGATACACGCGCATGTATCAATGCTATTTTAGATGGAAGCATCAATGAAAGTGAATTTGATCTAACAAAAACATTCCGCCTGCATGTACCAAAAACTTTAGGTAATATCAACCCTGAGATTTTAAATCCTCGTAATGCTTGGAGGGATAAAGATGAGTTTGATAGAACTCGTGATGAATTGGCTGATATGTTTATAGAGAATTATAAGCGATATCAAGATGGAGATCATCAGGATTTCTCCCCATACGGACCAATAGTAGGCTCATAGGTCTAGCTTCACTGCATCTTGCACTCAACTATGACTCTCGGCGTACAAAAGAGTACGCTCTCGGTCAGAGTTAAGCACAATCTACAGTAAATCTAAACCGATGAGGAGATATGTAATTAGATTCCTCTTTAAATCTTTTCGTTTGGCTAGATTGAAGCTACTCTTTAGCGTTTTTTGGTTGCTTTCTCTAAATACAACCATAAACTTCCACCAAAAACTACAAGTATAAGTGGTGCTATCCAAGGTTTTTCACCGATAAGTTCAGCAATTTTCATAAGTGGAGCACCAGAATAGTAGCTTCCAAAACCAACACTCAATGTCCAGATGGCAGAACTAATAACATTTAAAATGCTAAACTTTTTAAAATCATATTTTGTAAGACCGATGGCAATAGGTATGAGTGTTTTTATACCATATACATATTTTTGAATGAGGATTATCCAAGAGCCATATCTCTTCATCATAATATGAGAAAGTGCAAGTTTTCTTCTATGCTTTTTTATGCCATCCATCATTATAGATTTTTGATATCGTGCCATATAAAAGAGCATTACATCACCTAAGGCATTGGCCACAAATGCAACTCCCATAGATGTTGCTAAGTCCATTTTTCCCATATACGAGAGAACGCCAGCACCTACAAGAGCTACAAACCCACCACCGAGTGAGTATAAAAATAAGCCTATATATCCATAGGTTGCTAGGTTACTAAATGTATCTTCCAAAAAATCTCCTTGATTTTTTGACAGTGGGAATCTCTTTGACGAGCAAATTTTACAAAGTAAAATTTAGCCGGAAAAGAATCAGATTTCCTCTGCCATCCTTTTTTATAACTTCTTAATTTTCATAATCTCATCACGAAGTCGAGCAGCTTCTTCAAAGTTCAACTCTTTGGCGGCTACTTTCATCTTTAAACTCAACTCTTTAACTATAGCTTTTTTTTCTGTTGCTGGCATTTTATCCATTTTTTTATGCTTTTGGTAAATGCCTCCGTAATCTTCTACCTTGAGATTGGCATCAAGCTTGCGAATAGTTGTAGTTGGAGTGATGCCATGCTTTTTGTTGTAAGCTTCTTGAATTTTTCTTCTACTCGTTGTTGTGTCTATAGCTTTTTGCATAGACTTTGTAATCTTATTTGCATAGAGGATGACACGACCGTTTTCATTTCTTGCCCCACGACCTATTGTCTGGATGAGTGCAGTTTCACTTCGTAAAAATCCCTCTTTATCTGCATCTAGTATAGCGACGAGACTTACTTCAGGTAAGTCAAGACCCTCTCGTAGAAGATTGATACCGATGAGTACATCAAACTCACCAAGGCGTAAAGCGCGGATGATTTGGTTTCTCTGTATCGTGTCAATGTCTGAGTGCATATATTGTACTTTGATGCCCAAGTCTGCTAAGTATTTTGTTAGTGCCTCAGCCATTTTTTTTGTAAGAACAGTAATGAGGATACGCTCATTTTTAGCAGCGATTTGTATTATCTCGTCATGGATGTCTTCGACTTGATTGTTTGAAGTTTTTATCTCTAAGATTGGGTCAAGTAAGCCAGTCGGGCGAATAATCTGCTCTGCTTTTACACTAGACATCTCTAGCTCATACTCTGCTGGAGTTGCTGAGACAAAAAGGTAATGTTGTGCCTTGTTTATATATTCATCCGCTTTGAGTGGGCGATTGTCAAGTGCAGAGGGAAGTCTAAATCCATAATCAACTAAGACCTCTTTTC
>WFMY01000184.1 GCA_015488855.1 Helicobacteraceae bacterium | reverse complement strand
TCACATCAACATCATAATGTCCATCCTCATAAAAAGTAATCTCTTTTGTGATAGTCAATCCTGATAACTTCTGAGAAAGCGTTACCTTTTGTGGAACACTGTCTACATTGATTTTGTCTACACTTGCTGTATAAGCAACTGAGGTTGCTTCTGTATTTAATTTATTGTCTAAAAAGCGAAGAAATAATGGCTTTGTTCCGTTTTGAGATATCAGTTGTGCATGATTTTCTTCTTTGCTTCTAAATCGTTCATCTAAAAGTTCCATTGATGATATACGCCCCAGCGTATCCATCTTTAAGATAAACTTATCGCTTGTAACAGTTAAGATATTACTTGAGTCTGCAGATATAGCTGTGTCTTGGGCAGATATAGCATGTCCTGTTGCTGCTTCAACTTTTTGTTTTGTTGTTTGGCTTGTTGCTTGCGTTTGAGTATGGAGGTTCTCTTTGGCGCTAAGTGTTTGTTTTGTTTGTTCTGGTGAAACCACTGTTTCTTCTGGTGGGAAGATAGCAGTATAAGCTACGAAAAAAATTATTGATAATGCTACTGCGAACATCAATCTTTGGTTTGGTGACATTTTGTTTAACACGGTTACCCTTTATATGAAAAGTTTTTTATAATAAAATATTTGTTCTTTTTATTGGGAACAAGCCAATATTTGATAGAATCAACATCTAGTTTTTTTGGACGATGACATAGTTTATCTAAGAGTGGATAGTCTATTCCACCAGCAAATAATTGATTGCAAGTTAGTATTCTAGTAGAAGTGTTATAAAAAGCACTTAAAAGTGAGTTGTTTTGGAAATTTATTTTTGCATATTCGCTACAAGTCGGGTAATATCTACAACTTCCAAAACCTAAAAGTGTAATATAACGCTGATAAAACGCAAGCATCATAAGCAAGAACTTTCTAAACATCAGTTTTTTCCATAGATTTTAAACGAGATAAAACTTTTACAAAATCTTTTTCTAACTGTTGTGATGAAACTTGAACTGTGGCAAGTTTTGCTACAAATACGAAAGAGTGATGTTTTAGTTTTGGGGAATATTTTACAAATAAAGCGCGAAGTCTTCGTTTTGCTCTATTTCTGATTACGGCGTTACCGATTTTTTTTGTTGCTGTGAAACCGACTTTTGCTTTGTCCGTTTTGTCTAATGAAAAAAGCACAACCGAATTGGCATGTGCATTTTTACCTTTATTGTATATATACTGAAACTCTCGATGTTGCTTCAGTAGTGTGAAACCGCCTAAACTGACAATCTTTTACGACCTTTTGCTCTACGACGGTTTAAAATGTTACGACCATTTTTAGTCGACATACGATGGCGGAAACCGTGAGTTCTTTTTCTCGGTGTATTATGGGGTTGGTATGTTCTTTTCATGCCATTCCTTCGTTTAATTTAAGTCCGAAATGATACAAAAAACTTGCTTAAATGTCGGTTAATTCTTAATCAAACTTAGATTATGCTACAATATTGCATGAAAAATCTATCTGCATTATTTATTGTATTGTGTACTACCTCCTTACTAGCTCAGTCTAAAAACATATTTGTTCCCTACTTAAGTTATGCATCCTATGGGAGTTCTTCCGCAGCAGATGCTAACGCTACAAATATAAATAATAAAAAAGATAGGATTGTGGGAATCTATAGTTTATTTGATGCAGGTGACCACTCTTTTGAATTTGCTATCGAATCAAAAAAACTCTCATATACCAAACAAAATCAGACTAAAATTTTAAACCAAACTAACTATATTGCTTCGTACAAATCATATCTAAAAAATAATCTGAGACTCAATACTGTCATACATTATATCAAGAGTAGTTTTTCACAAGACAATGGTATGATTGCCTCAGTTATAGGGCTAAACTATGTGAGTGGTAAAAAAGTAAATCTTGGAGTGGAGATGGCTTATTCAATATACAATGCAAATAAAAAAGCTCCAAAAGTATTCCAAACAAAAGCTTATCTTAGTTACCCTTATGGTAGGAAGGACTCTGCTTGGGGTATGATTTTTCCAAAAATTACTTTTTATTATATCAAACCTCTATCCTCTAACATTCCTTTAAAAGATAGTTATTTTTCAACTGAGTTTAAACTTATTCATCTAAAAAATCATTTTACATCTGCCATATCTTATTGGGCTGGTAAACAAGTGTATGCGATAAGAGATGATGGTTTTACTCTCTATAATCTAGATAATATCCATGAAAGTGGTTTCTCTGTATCTTCAAGATACACATGGAGTGAAGCTATTGGCTTTAAAACTTCTTATGAAAATGAATATTATAAACCTCTAGGAAGTAAGCAAAACCAATATATGCATCGGTATATTTTCTTAGTAGATTTTAACTTTTAACAAATCATCAGCACTTTTTGTCTATAATTGCGAAAATAGACTTGAAGGATTCACATGCGTGGATATAAGATTTTTGCTGGAACTGCGAGTATTGATTTTGCAAATGAGATTTGTAATATTTTAGATGTGCCCTTGGCTAAAGCTGAGACAAAAAGATTTAGTGATGGAGAGATTTCAGTACAGATAGCTGAAAGTGTCCGTGGACGCGATGTATTTATAGTCCAGTCAACAGGAGCTCCTTCTAACGACAATCTTATGGAACTTCTCATCATGACAGATGCTCTTAGGCGTTCATCAGCTTCAAGCATAACAGCTGTTGTCCCTTACTATGGTTATGCAAGACAAGATCGTAAAGCGGCACCTCGCGTACCAATCACTGCAAAACTTGTAGCAAATCTTTACGAGACTGCTGGGATAGACCGAGTAGTAACTATCGACCTTCATGCTGGTCAAATTCAAGGTTTTTTTGATATCCCAGTTGATAACCTTTATGGTTCAATCGCTTTTGAACAGTATATCAAAAGTAAAAATCTTAAAAATCCTATCATAGCCAGTCCAGATATTGGTGGTGTTGCAAGAGCTAGATACTTTGCAAAACGAATGGGTCTTGAGATGGTCATAGTAGATAAACGCCGTGAAAAAGCGAATGAAAGTGAAGTGATGAACATCATCGGTGATGTAGAGGGTTATGATGTTATCATGATAGATGACATGGTTGACACGGCTGGAACTATGGTAAAAGCAGCTACTGCACTTAAAAACAAAGGTGCAACTTCAGTGATGGCATGTGCAACTCATGGAGTTCTCAGCGGAAAAGCTTATGAAAACTTAGAAAATGGTGAACTTGATGAGCTCATCATCACAAACACTCTCGTTTCAAAACCACACAAAAACATCAAAGTACTCTCAGTAGCACCACTTTTTGGTGAAGTTATCCGTCGTGTATATCACAACGAAAGCGTCAACTCACTTTTTGCATAAAACTAGCACTTGCTAGTTTTTCATGCTACATTTAAAGAAAAATCTCTTGAGTACTCTTTAAAACATCTTTAGCTACATCATCTTCAACATACTTTTCACCACAATTTGAGCAAACAAGAGCTGGGACATGCTTAAAAACTATAGTAGATTCATTTTTACAAATTACGCATTTCATCATTTAACCTTTCTTTTCATATAATCATCTTC
>WFMY01000183.1 GCA_015488855.1 Helicobacteraceae bacterium | reverse complement strand
TATGAAGAGTTTGCTTTGAGCATGGCGAAGTCATCTGATAAATTTGAGTTTATGAGTTTTGACTATGGTGAGATGGTTGCACGACCTGATTTTTCTCTAAGAGTGTATGATAAACATGAAGTTATCCCTTTTTTCGATGAAGATATCCAAAGAGAAAAACTTTTTAAAAACACAGATATAACTTACGATGTAACTTTTGAGCATGTTAAAGATGCTTATGCTGAAGCGGGTGTTGAGTTTATAGAGTTAAAAGCTCAGATGGTAGCCCTTGTAGATATGGGCATCCTCGATCTCTTGGAATTACTTAAAAAAAATGTAGATGAAAAGATCTATGCCCAAGAGTTAGAAAAAGCAAAAATACTCATCATGCCTAACTTCTTAGGGGAGAGATTTAAGATGATACGGTTTAGAAAAGAGTTATAAACTCTAAAGAAGTCTAATAGTTTTCCATCACTTTTTTAAGTTCATCAAGTCTATTGGAGCTTTTTATTGCATTCTCTTTAGTGATGGTGTTTTTAGTTAAAAGCTCCATAATCTCTTGTGTTTGTGTTCGCATACCTGTTTCATTTTGGTTGAGTTGCATTTGTGAGTAGAGCTGATGCACTTTATTTTCACGAATCAGATTTGAGATGGCTGGGTTTGCTATGAGAACCTCTTGTGCTGCTACTTTTCCAGAGCCTACTCTTGGTATCAGTGTTTGGGAGATAACTGCGATAAGTGAAGAAGCAAGTTGCGCTCGGATTTGTGGTTGTTTTTCTGGTGAGAAAACATCTAAGATTCGGTTGATAGTCCCTGGTGCTGAGTTGGTATGGAGTGTTCCAAAGACTAAGTGTCCAGTTTCAGCTGCGGTGAGGGCAGCACCTATCTCCTCTGCATCACGCATCTCTCCGATGAGTATGATGTCTGGGTCTTGTCTAAGTGCATATTTGATTGCTGATGCGAAAGACTTAGTATTTGCTCCTACAGCTCTTTGTGAGAAGAGAGATTTTCTGTTTTGATGCACAAATTCAATAGGGCTTTCAATAGTGATAATATGTTTTCTTTCTGTCAAGTTTATCTCGTGAAGCATGGAAGCAAGGGTTGTTGACTTTCCACTTCCTGTTGGCCCTGTAACAAGAATAAGCCCTTTTTCTTGTTTGACAAGCTCTTTAAAAATGGGATTGTTATTGTATTCATCAAGAGTAGGAATCTCTATGGGGATCATACGAAAAGCACAAGCCATACCCTCTCTTGTCATGTAGTAGTTTGCACGAAATCTTCCAACTCCCTCTATGGTGAAATCATCATCAAGTTCTTTGTTTTCTTCAAAATCCTGAATCTGTTTTTCTTTTAAAAGGGATTTGACCATACCTTCTATATCTTTTGCTGTGAGTTTGTCAAGTTTGAGTGCTTTAAGTTCTTTATCGATTCGAATTTGAGGTTCACTGCCAACTACAAGGTGTAGGTCTGAAGAACCAAGCTTAAGAGTACTTTTGAGTAACTTTCTTACATCAATCGCTTTATATTCATTTTCTCGAGGTAGTTTGTCACTCATCTTTTTACCTTTATTCTATGATTTTTGGAACAATGAAGAAGTTATCTACACTTTTTGGTGCATGTTTAAGTATACTTTTATTGATAGAAGTGTCGATAAATGGTTCATCAACTCTTAGTTGTGTAGTATCATTATTCATAGCAAAGTTATTGTCAGCTTTATCTGTATTGAGTTGGCTAAGATTGTCAACAAAACTTACTATTTCTGAAAGTTGAGCGATCATCTCTTGGCGTTTATTATCAGCTACTTTTAAAAAAGATAATTTTTCTAATTTACTTAAAAGTGTGTCATCTACTTGCATTTATTACCTTGTAAATATATTTTGTAAGATTGTAACGAAAAAAACTTGTCATTTTGATAAAAATTTAACAAACTATAGGGTAATATTACATTCAAAGTAAAAGATATAAAAATTAAGGATTATTTTTGAGCTTAAAAGAAAACATGAGTATGGTAAAAGAGGAACTCAATTCAGAAGAGAAATTTTTTGAAAAAGCAGTTATCACTGAAAAATTTGTAAAAAAATATAAAAATCTTATGATTGGGCTAGTTGTTGCCATCGTCATTGTTGTTGTTTCAAATGTTGTGCTAAAGGCAAATAAAAATGCTAAGATAAAAGAGGCGAATCAGCTTCTTACGACATTAAAAGCAACTCCTGATGATAAAAATGCAATAACTCAACTCAGTAATTTGTCTCCTAATCTTTATGATGTTTGGAGTTTTTCACAAGCCATAGTGCATAAAGATATTGAAGCATTGAAAAAACTTCAATCTTCAAAGGCTGATTTAATCGGTGATTTAGCAAGTTACGAAGTTGCAAGTCAAAGTGGGAATATTGATAAACTTAATGATTACTCAATGAGACAAGGGGCTATCTATAAAGATTTAGCTTTAGTGCAAAGTGCGATTATCTTTTTGGACAAAAAGGAGCTAGATAAAGCACATCAAAAGTTAAAACAAGTATCTGCAACTTCTCCTTTAAGTAAAATTGTATTAGCTCTTTCACACTATGGAGTAAAGTGATATTTTGAAAATTATCTCTCTTTTTTTCATCATTGCACTTTCGATTTTCTTTAGTGCTTGTAGCTCTAAAGAGGTCTATACACCAAAAAAAGTTCTCGGACAATGGCCGCATAATGATGACTCAGATAAGGTTATTATCGATACTACTCTAGATGCAGCACTTCTTGAAGATAGAGAGGTTCTCATAGATGGTAAGCCTATAGGTATACGGATAGAAGCAGATCATAGACTGTTATCAAATAGTGATGGATGGGTATTGAGTGCATCGATAGATGGTGATTTAACTCTACAGTTTATTGCAGATAAAAGTATGGTTGAAAAATTTCATCTCTCTAAGACTATTGCAACAGCGAGTGTAAAGGATGATGTTTTAGCAGTTTTGTTTGCTGACAATGAGATGGCATTATACTCTATTGCATCGAAGAAACTCCTGCTCAAAGAACCAGGTGTTGCACCTAAAATTGTCAATGCAAAAATTGTTAAACCTTACTTTATGAATGACATAGTATTGTTTTTAACACTTGATGGCAAGATAGTTATTGTGAGTGTAACACAAAAGAAAAAATTAAGAAGTATCATCGTTTCATCCCAAGACAATTTTAATAATATCATCTCTTTTGATGTAATGGAAGATAAATTGATAGCGATGAGTGGTACAAAACTCTTATCCTTTGCACAAAAAGAGATACGAGTAAAGTATGAGAT
>WFMY01000182.1 GCA_015488855.1 Helicobacteraceae bacterium | reverse complement strand
TTGTGATACATGGTCATAATGCCAGCAAACAGCATCATTAACCTTTGTATATGGTTTATGCATCAACATATCATCTACAACAATACAGCCACTCTCACAGTTTTCATAATCTCTCAAAAATGGTTTTATTGCACCCCATAATCTTTTTTCATTATCAAACAAATCATTCAATAAGAGGCTCTTTGTAAATTGATCATGGCTTTTACCTGTTAGTTTAGAAAGTTTAGTCATCTCTATTTTCTCAAATGAACTAAGTGCGAAGTTAATATATATGTCTTGTAATTTTTGCATACTTTAGTTAAGCACTTTGAATACCGATAAAATATTAAATGCTACTTTTTGTAAATTTTAAAATTTAGATTATCGTAACATCAGTGAATAAGATTGTTTGAACTTTCACCAAAAATTTTTATAAATTTAGAATCACTCCATTTTTTTCTTGAGTTTGCATAAAAAATAGCGTTAGCATAAAATTTATTGAGAAATTGTTTACAGCTGTTTGATGCTTCAATACTGCATTGAAGATCTTGTTTGTTCTGATTTTGTTGCATGACTTGTTCAATCTTAAGTTTGAGTTCTTCAGGCGAAAATGGTTTTTTAAAGTAATCAAGCGCCCCTTGCTTATATGCATTTCGCATTATCTCTATATCTAGATTACTAGATATAATAAAGATGGGAAGATGGAAATTTTTTTCATCTTGTTTTATTGTTTTTAAAATTTCAAGACCATTCATTTCTGGCATTTCCATATCGAGTAGTATCAGGTCTATATTTTGTGATTGAATTATTTCGAATGTTTCTTGTCCATTCTTTGCTTCAAGTAGTCTATACCCTGAAGGAGAGAGAATTTTTTTAATCATTCTTCTTATGACTACCGAATCATCTACAATTAAAATTGTATAGTTTGGATTAATCTTTATGTTATAGATAATATTTAAAATATCTTTGAGTATGATTTTTGCATTTTTACCCTTTATAACATAGTCTAAAATTCCAAGTCTAAAGAGCTCATCTCTTCTGGAGAGATCATTGTCTGATGTGAAAATAACAATTTTTGTCTCTTTTTTAGATTCTTGAAGTTCAAAAATGAGCTCTTCTCCATCTCCATCTGGAAGATGTAAATCCAAAATGATTAAAGTCATGTCATGTTTATTTAAAATTTCTTTTGCACCTGCCAAATTATAACTCTGAAAACATTCATACCCTTCTTCTTGAAGACGTTTTGCTACAGTGTTATTTATAACACGAGAATCTTCAACAATGAGAATTTTAAAACTGTTTTTTACTATATTAGTTGTAGTTTCTAGACATTGAAACATGAGAAATCCTTATAAGAAGTCCTTAGGATCTGCATCACTAAAGTGTCCCCATGTTAATTTTGCTCCACCTAAAACGTGAAAGTGCAGGTGTTTTACCTCTTGTCCGCCGTTATCTCCTACATTTGTTATTACTCTGTATCCACTTTTATCAATGCCAACTTGCTTAACAAGTTCTTGAATAAATTCAGTCATTCCTGTCATTGTCTCTGGACTTACCTCATTAAAGCTATCTACATGAATCTTTGGAATTGCTAAAAGGTGTGTAGGCGCTTTTGGATTTATATCGTGAAAAGCTAAAAAGTTTTCATTTTCTAGTTCAATATTGGCATTTATCTCTTTATTTACGATTTTACAAAATAGACACATTCTCATTCCTTCTTTTTATTTTATTATATCATACCAAAACCTTAATGAAGCTACATATAAATTAATTTCGCTATAATCCAATTAAAATTTTACACTTAATGGAGACTCTCAATTGAAAGAGTGGTACGATAAAATAAATGAAACAGATTCTGTTGATGCTTTAGAAGAGATACGCATTGCTCTGTTTGGAAAAAAAGGTGTTTTAGCAGCACAGTTCGCAAAAATGAAAGATGTTCCAAATGAGCAAAAAGGAGCATTCGCCAAAGAGTTGAATGCACATAAGCAAAACTTGATGAATGAGTTTTCTGCAAAGAAAATTGTACTGCAAACGCAGGCTCTTCAAGAGGCGATGAAAGCAGAGGCAATAGATGTCTCTATGTTTTCAACGAAGAATGCAGCAGGAGCTTTACATCCTGTCATGGAGACTATGGATAGAATTGTTGAGTATTTTTCATCTATGAACTTTAGTGTTAAAACTGGAAATATTGTAGAAGATGATTTTCATAACTTTGAAGCATTGAACCTTCCAAAATACCATCCAGCTCGTGATATGCAAGATACTTTTTACTTTAAAGATGAGATGCTTTTGCGTACACACACTTCTCCTGTTCAGATTAGAACGATGCTTGAAAGTAAACCGCCTATTCGTATGATAGCACCTGGTGCAGTCTTTCGTCGTGATTACGATTTGACACATACTCCGATGTTTCATCAAGTTGAAGGTCTCTTGGTTGATAAAGAGGGAACAGTCTCTTTTGCAAACTTGAAATTTATTTTAGAAGACTTTTTGAAGTATATGTTTGGTGATGTCGATGTACGTTTTCGTCCATCATTCTTCCCATTTACAGAGCCTTCTGCTGAAGTTGACATCTCTTGTGTATTTTGTAAAGGCGAGGGGTGTAGAGTATGTTCTCACACTGGCTGGCTTGAAGTTTTAGGGTGTGGCATAGTCGATCCGAATGTTTTTGAAGCAGTAAAATACAAAAATGTTAGTGGTTATGCATTTGGTCTTGGCGTTGAGCGATTTGCTATGCTTATCCATCAAATTGGAGATCTTCGTTCACTCTTTGAGGGCGATATTAAATTACTGGAGCAGTTTCAATGATAGTTACAAGAAGTTGGTTAGATGAGTGGATTGATTTAAGTGGTATCTCAACTGAAGATATTGCAAAAACATTTAACTCAATCGG
>WFMY01000181.1 GCA_015488855.1 Helicobacteraceae bacterium | reverse complement strand
TTGTCTAGGTGGCTATAGAGAGAGGGAAACGCCTGGTCCCATTCCGAACCCAGAAGCTAAGCCTCTCATCGCTGATAATACTTGTCCTTGCAGGATTGGGAATGTAGGTCGCTGCCTAGTTAAATCATTTATTTACTATTTAAACGCAATTTTAACAAGTCAAAATTACTACGCTAGTCGCTTTGGCACTAAAGATAGACTCTCAATCAAACTTTATTTTTAAATGTAACCTACTTTCATTAAGTTCACTCTATAACAAAACTAGCACTTACTGGAAGATGGTCAGAGTAGCCTTTGCCTTTATGTTTTTTAATTTTTCCATTAGATATTTTCCATCTGTAAATATTATTCTTTTTATAAAACATATACTTAAGATCTAGGTTTTGTATGGAGCCTTCTTTATAGTACATATTGTTTTCATTTAGGAGTGATTGAGATATTAATATATTGTCAAGGGCTTCTTTTTTTCCTCGAAATATATATGAATACCTTTTTTTTTCATCTACATCATACCAAAGGTTATAAAAACTGTGTTTTGCATATTTTACTTGTGAAGCCCTTGTCTTTTGTTCTTTTGTTTTTAATACATCATTGATGCCTGTTTTTCCATTGGTATCATTATGTTTTCTTTTTTTAATAAATATTTTATTTTCTTCGTAATGCGAGTTAAAGTCCCCTAGTAAGATTATATTTTTATCAAAACCAATTTGAGAGATTCTTTTTCTTAAAATTTTTGCAGAGTGTACTCGCATGCTTTCCGGTCCACTTTTTGATTTCCAGTGGTTATTAAATATATAAAAAATTTGATTGTTGACTTTAAATTTACTTTCTAGGATGTTTCTGTATTTATAAGAATAGTCAACTTGAAGTTCTTTAGAATAGACAAACGGAACTTTACTGAGGAATGCCACCTTAATAGCGGTTGGCTTTTTATCTGCAATAGAGTAATATTTGTAATAGAGCCCTTTTCGTTGAAGAGCAAGTCGTAAGTCTTTGAGTGCTGTGAGGGAATGGATCTCTTGTAAACCTATGATATCTGCATCAATATCTTTAATCACTCGAGCAATGTTGTTTAGTTTGATTGTATAGTTTTTTTTGTTCCATAGTGATTGAGTATTTGGTTTATACTCTTTATATTTATAACCCTCTTTTTCTAAGTCAAAAAGATTTTCGACATTGTATGTTGCTATTTTCAACTCTGTTGCTCCATAAGCGAGATATACTAAGCAAAAGAGAAGAGATATGAGTCTCAACTATCTATTCCATTGAGACGAAGTAGATTATCTGGATCTGGTTCTCTTTTCATGAGTTCAACAAAGAGTTCACTCATACTTTTTGCCCCACCACCTTTTAGGATGATTTCAAGATACTTTTTAGCAGTGCTAGAATTAAATATCCCCTCATCTACGACACTATAAAAAGCATCAGCACTTAAAACTTCAGCCCATTTGTACGAATAATATCCAGCAGCATAACCTCCTGCAAAAATATGTGCAAATCCATTTTGAAATTTATTGTACGCAGGTGTTTGGATAAGGGCTGTATCTTTTCTGATGGTATCAAGTAGGTTCTGTACCTCTTCCCCTTGTATCAGTTGTGAATGGAGTTTAAAGTCAAAGATAGAAAACTCTAGTTGTCGTAGCATTGCAGATGCAGATAAAAAGTTTTTACTTTTTACTAATTTTTGAATCATAGTATCTGAAATTACCTCTCCAGTTTTATAGTGTTTTGCAAACATTTTTAATACTTTTGGCTCATAAGCAAAGTTTTCTAAAAACTGTGATGGAAATTCTACTGCATCCCACTCAACTCCATTGACTCCACTGACCTCATTTTCATTGACTTCAGAGAGTAGATGATGGATGGCATGACCCATCTCATGGAAAAGAGTTACTACATCATCATGGCGTAAAAGAGAGGGTGTCGTATCATCTGAGCTAGGGAAATTACAAACAACAAATGCAGAGGCTAATATGGTTTTTCCCTTTTCATCAGTATGGTGTGTTTGATAGTTATGCATCCAAGCACCACCCCTTTTTGATTTTCGAGCTTCCAGATCAAAGTAGATGCGAGCTGTAAGCTTATCCTCTACATAAAGGTCGTAAGAACTTGCTTTTTCATCCCAAAGTTTTTCTTCTACTGCTTTAAATTCAATCCCAAATAGTTTATATAAAAAATCAAACATTCCCTTAAGTACAGATGTTTGTTCAAAGTAAGGGCGGTAAAGCTCTTCATCTATATCATATTTTTTCTTTTTAAGAAGTTCACTATAGTATGCGGTATCAAAACTTTGAAGTGCTTTAGAAGTAAGTTCTTGAACCTCTTGAATCTCTCTTTTTGCTTGAGATTTTGAATTTACTACGAGTTTATTTAAAAAATCAAGTACATTAGAAGTGTCTTTTGCCATTTTTGAAGCAAGAGAATACTCCGCATAGGAGTCAAAGCCAAGTAGTTTTGCCATTTCATATTTTAGTTTGAGTATCTTATCAATGATTTGTTCATTTTGTGGTGACCGAGTTGTATAGGCTTTGTAAAGTTCTTCACGAATACGAGCATTAGCGCCATAAGTCATATAAGCTATATATGAAGGCATCTGAAGTGTGAACTTATACTTTGTGATTCCATTTTCTTCAAATTTAGCTGCATCTACTTCACTTTGTGGTAATCCCTCTAAGTCAGCTTTGCTTGTAATGATTTTTTCATAAGCATTTGTAGCATCTAAAAGATTTTGTGAGAAAGTATTGGAGAATTCGCTTAACTGAATATTTATCTCTTGAAGTCTTGTTTTTGTTTTTTTATCAAGGTGTGCACCACTTAGTTCAAAACTTTGAATATTTAGTTCTAAAACACGAAGTTGTTCATAGTTAAGACTCTTTGCCTCATTCTTGTATATCTCTTTATAAGCATTATACAGATCAATATTTTGAGAGAGTTTTGTAGAATATTCTGTGATGATTGGAAGTGCATCACTATATACTTTTTGTGTTTTCTCAGAATTTTTAACAGCATTAAGATGAGAAAGTGGTGTGAAAAATATCTCTAATGCATCATCAATAAGTTCCATTTTTTTAACAAAATTTGCATAGGTTTTAGACTTGAGCTGAAGTAATGTTTCTATTTTATTGTTGTTTTTCTCTAACATAATAGTTAAAGTTTGTATGAAATTATCTAAATCACATTGAAATTTTACAAAGTTATTCATCTGTATAAATCCTTTTAGTTTGATTGCCATTATATCAATGAATTAGTAACAGTGGTTAAAATTTATACTATAATTTCAAAGATAAGGAAAGCAATGCTCCAAGAGATAGAGATAAAGATAAAGCAGGGATATGAAAACGAGTATAGGAATGGGTATCCTCTCTTAACTCAAGAGTCTATAGAGGATAGATCTTTATTAAGAGATGAAGGTGTTATTTTAAATCTTTATTGTTTTAAAAACAAGTTTATCGCTAAGGCATACTATGGTCTTCAGAATAAAGGTTATGGGTGGTTGATATCATTAGATAAAGATGAAAAAATAGATAAATCTTTTTTTAAAAAAAAGATTTATCTAGCTTTGAAATATAGAGCATCATACTTTAGTGATGCAAGTACAACTGCTTTTAGAGTTTTTAATGGAGAGGGCGATGGGCTTGGGGGTCTTAGTATTGACTATTATGAGGGATACTATCTTCTTACATGGTACAGTCTTGGTATTTATGAGTTTAGAGATCTTATCTTAGATGCACTCAAAGAGAGTGTGCAGTACAAAGGGATATATCAAAAAAAAAGATTTGATTCTAAGGGCAAATATCTTGATGAAAAGGATGATTATATTTGTGGTCAAAAAGCTCCCAAATCAATAATAGTGAAAGAAAATAATGTAAATTTTGCTATTCACCTAGATGATGGAGCTATGGTTGGAGTATTCTTAGATCAAAGAGAAGTTAGAAATATTATTAAAACGAAATATGCAGACAATAAAAACTTTCTCAATACCTTCTCTTACACAGGGGCTTTTTCAGTTTTTGCAGCTCTTGGAGGTGCAAGTACAACTACAAGTGTAGATTTGGCAAAAAGAAGTTTACTAAAAACACAAGAACAGTTTGAGATAAACGATATTGACTTAGATGCACAAGAGATTATTGTAGAAGATGTTTTTCTTTATTTTAAATATGCACTTCGCAAAAATTTGGAATTTGATATGATTGTTTTAGATCCACCTAGTTTTGCTCGTTCAAAGAAACATACTTTCTCAGCTGCAAAAGACTATAAAAATCTTCTGAAAGAGACTATCCTTATCACAAAAAAAGGTGGAGTGATAGTCGCTTCAACAAATGCAGCTAACTTTGGTATGATGAAATTTCGAGAGTTTATAACAAAAGCTTTTAAAGAACTTGGAGGAAGATTTGAAGTGCTTGAGAGTTACTCTTTACCAAAAGACTTCAAAGTAGACCCAAAGTTTAAAGAGGCAAACTACTTAAAAGTCGTTTTTATAAAAAAAATAAAATAGTGGTATGATATTACTGCTTCAATAAAAGAACTAACGAGACTCTGTCATTTACATGAAGTTTTGAAAAGATAGAACTCATGTGTGCTTTGACAGTTCTAAGCGTAATACCTAATTCTTGAGAGATGGCTTCATTTGTTAAGCCTTCTAAAACTAAGGAGACAACTTTATGCTCTTGTTGAGTGAGTCTTGTGTCTATGATCTCTTGTGCATCTTCACTAAGTTGTGGTTTTTTTCCTGTTTGGGTGAGTGCAACTGTGAGCTCTGGATAGGTCCAAATATTACCTTTTTTAAGTGTCTGTATCATTTGAAAATAGTGTACACTTAACATCCTTGAGTTTCCATATGCTTTAACTCCATGGAGTATAAGAGATTTACCTGTTGAGATGGCAGGTGCAGTCTCTAAAACAACACAGTTCTTGGGTAAAGTATTTGAAGTGATAAGAATATTTAAGTCATGAGCAACACTGTCATAGTCACAAATAACAAGTGACTCTTTATGTTGTTGAACTGCTTCATGAAGGGTATCTAAGTCATAAATAGAGATACTATTTTTTATCTGATGCCTTTGTTTCCATTCTTCGATGATGTTTTGGTTTGTGCTGAAAAATATAATCTGCATGTTATCTCTCCGAAAATACATATTGTTTTGATTTGAGTATAGGTTTGAGTATATACTGCATCACTGTTTTTTTACCTGTAACTATGTCAACGCTCACTGTCATACCTGGAATAATCTTTAAAGGATGCTCCTTAGTTCCGAGGTAGTTTTTAGATGTTTCTATGTAAATAAGATAAAAAGTATTGTCTTTTTTATCTGTAATAGTATCTGGGGAGATATTGACAACCTTTCCAGTGAGACCACCATGAATAGCATAATCATAGGCAGATACTTTTACCTTTGCTTCTGCTCCAGGATGAATAAATGCAATATCACTTGGTTTGATTTTTACTTCTAAATAAAGTTTTTCACTCGTAGGCACAATCTCTACTAGGTCAGCCCCTGGTTTGACTACTCCACCTATGGTATTGACCAGTAATTTTTGTATGATTCCATCAACTGGACTTTTTACAACTGTACGAGAGACTTGATCACTAAAGGCTATTTGTTGTGCTTTGAGCCTTGATAGTTCTGAACTAACCTCATTGAGTTCTTTTTTTGCTGTATTGATGTGGAGTTGTTTAGATTCGGCCCGTTTTTGTCTGTATTCATTGATGGATGAAGCGAGACGAGGTAATGAAAGCTGAGCTGCTTCTATATCATTTTCAATCCCATTGGCTTCTCTTTTTAATTTCAAAAAATCTACCTTTGATTTTACACCTTCTCTTACCATCGGTGCTGTCATCCGAACCTCTTCGGTAACATATGTTAAAGATTTTTTCAATGAGCGTATACGGGCTTTTGCTTCTCTATATGCTTGTTTCTTTTGTTCAATCTGTTGTACTATAGAGGAATCTTTTGCTTTAAACTCTTTTTTGTCTGATAGATAAAGATTTTTAGCAAGTTTAAGTTGTGGTGTAAGAGATATATTTGGATCAAAGGGTTTGCCATAAGCTTCAGCTTCGAGTCTATACTTTTTCGCCTCTAACTCTTTAAATTTCATTTTATTTGTTTGTGAGGTTGAAAGTGATTTGGCATTTTTAAGTTTTATGATCGTGTCACCTTTCTTAACTTGCTCTCCTTCATGGACTAATATCTGCTCAACAATCCCACCTTCAAGGTTTTGGATTATTTTGTTCTGTCCATAAGGGATTACATCACCATTTCCTCTTGTGATCTCATCTATCTGTGCGAGTGAAGCCCAGATAATAAATGCAGCAGTTGCAAATAACCATATCTTTATAACACGACTTACTTTACTTGGTGTTTGTTCAAGCATAGCAGAACTGAGACTCTGCATAAATTCATAATCTTTTTTTGAAAACTCCATAGGTGTATTATTTTTTTTCAATATTTTTTCCTCCACCTAATTTTTCTAATGCTTCCTCTTTTGGTGCATCGATAAATATTTTACCATCATTCATCACAATAACCCTATCAACAATCTTTAGTAAAGTCATCTTTTGTGTGACAATAATAGAAGTTGTATCTTTCAATTGCTTCGCAAGATTATTTAAAAGTTTTGCTTCTGTGATTTGATCCATGGCATTGCTTGGTTCATCCATAAGCATAATGGGTGCATTGAGTAAAAATGCACGAGCAATACCTATACTTTGTCGTTGTCCACCTGAGAGACCTTGACCTCTTTCCCCAATAGGCATCTCGTACCCTTTTGGATGCTTTTTGATAAACTCAGAAGTTCCACTAATGTTTGCAGCTCTAATCATGTCAGAATCACTAGCATGGGTAGCACGGTAGGTGATGTTGTCTTTGACTGTCCCTCTAAAGAGCATAACATCTTGCGAGACATAACCCATGTTTTTTCTTAAGTCTGCAGGATCTATCTGTTTGATGTCGATACCATCAATAAGAATTTGACCAGAATCAGGCTCGTATAAACCAAGAAGCAATTTCTCAATCGTGCTTTTTCCAGAACCTATCCTTCCTATGATAGCTACACTCTCACCAGGGTGGATAAGAAAAGAGATATTTTTTAATGCAGGAACATCGGTGCGTGGATAAGAAAATGTAACATCAACAAACTCTATTTCTCCACTAAATTTAGGGCGCTCAACAAACTTTTTACCATTGGGTCTCTCACTAGGTTGAGAGATAATATCATTAAGTGTTTCATACGATGTTTTTGTGTCTTCGTAGTTTGTAAGGAGTGCTGCTACTTGACCCATAGGGGCTAAAGTTCTCGATGTCAGGATAATAATAGCGATAAGACCACCCATTGAGAGTTCAAAATCTTGGATCAGATAGACACCGTAAACTATAGTCATGACAGTGTTTAATTGAATAGAAAGTTGAGTGATAGTAGGTATAGAAGCTGACAACAGACGAGATTTTAAACTTTTCTCTGCTATCTCTCCTGTGGATTCTTCCCAGTTATACTGTACTTGATTGAGTGTGCCAAGTGTTTTTAAAGTTTCTATATTGTTAAGTGTCTCTATGAGGATGGAACTTTTTTTGGCACTCGCTTCATGTGTTGATTCTATGCTTGCTCGAAGTGGTTTTTTAATGAAAAAAGCATACGATAAAATAATACTCATCGTTATCATAGGAATAAAAACTATAGGACCACCAATATACCATATAACTGCGAGAAAGATAACAGCAAAAGGGAGATCAATGACAGCAGCCATAGTTGCATTAGTCAAGAAACCTCTTATCGAATCAAAATCTTTGAGATTTGAGGAAAAAGAACCAACAGAAGCGGGGTGGTGTGCCATCTTTAGATCAAGAACTTTTTCAAAAATAATCGAGGACATGATAATATCACTTTTTTTAGCAGCACTTTCAAGAAGATAGGTTCGAGTAAATTTTAAAAATGTATCAAGAAGATAGACAATACTAACTCCGATAGCAAAAACCCAAAGGGTCTCAATCGCATTATTTGGCACAACTCTATCATAAACATTCATAGTAAAAAGTGGCGAAGCGAGAACAAAAATATTGATAAGTAAAGAAGCATATAAAACATCTTTATACACACCAGCCGAAAGTTTAATGGTACTCCAAAACCAGTGTTTTTGCTTAAGGTGAAGCGTTCTTGAGTTTTCATCAGCATACTCAAATGCTTTTTTGATCATAAAGCCAAAACCGATGTACTCATCTTCAAGAGTATCCATGTCGACCCATTGTTCTATAGCTTCTTCTGCTGGCATAATGATTTTTGCTTGTGATCCATCTTTGCTAAATTGGTCTAAAATACAAGCACTTTGGTTGGATAAAAGGATAATCATAGGAAGCTGGAGTGGTGATATTTGAGAGAGAGGTCTTCTCGTGAGTGAAGATTTTAGTCCCGCTTTTTCTGCTGCTCTAGAAAATAAACCTTTAGCATTATTTATCGAAAAAAGTTCAGGAGATTCTTTGCCTGGTTCTATTGGAAGACCTGCTGTGAGTGCATCAGCTGAAAATGGTTTATGATAAAGTTTTGTAAATAAAACCAAACAATCTAAGAGTGAATCCATTCTTAGATTGTCAGTGGTTGCGATAAGCATAAATATCCTTTTTTAATTTACTTTTTTTGACTTAGCTTCTGCCTCTGCTTTTGCTTTAGCTTCTTCTTTGCGTATCTTTTGAAGTTGTTCTCGTACTTGTTTTTCTTTGGCTTCTTTTTGTAGTTGTTCAGGTGACTTTTTTAGTTTCCTTACGATAATATCGGCTCTATTATTTTTTAATTTACCTTCACTAAGCTCATCACTATAGCGTGGTGCTTTATCAGAGTTTGCATGGATTATAATATTTTCTTGCAATGCTCCTGCTTTGATGAGTCTAGCTTTTACATAAAGAGCTCTATCTTTAGAGACTTCTAATTTCTGTTCAGGTGTAAGTTCCTCATTGTCAACATTTCCAAGTATATCAAATTTTAAGAAATCAAAACCATATTCTGCTACTTGCTTGATAAGTAGATTGAGTCTATGTTCACCCTCTTGGCTAAGTACTTCACTGCCATTTACATCGCTACCGTCAAATATAAAGTTAGCATATCTTTCGATTTTTGCAGTATCTTCATAGATAAATTTACAACCATATAGGTTTCTCATCTCATTTGTTAAGGAGTTGTTGCATATGTCTTGATCATCTACTATTAAATCTAAATCTTTATCATAGAAGACTGGAAGCGTATCTGGATTTTTTGGTTCAGGACCAACTAAACCTACTTTTGCGTAGACTATGTCTGTATCTGCTAAAACAGTTGTTACTAATGCTCCCATAGCATCTAAGATTCTATATTTTGCAAATAGCAATGAATACTCAGTGTTGACAAGTTGCTGTTTAGCACCAATAAAAGCATTTTGAGCGACAAGGAGGTCAAGGAGTGATCTTCTTCCTAAATCATATTCTTTTGCATAGAGCGTGAGTGTCTTAAGTGAGTACTTTTTATAGTCTTTGAGGTGTTCTAGTTGGTTACCTAGTTGTTGATAAGCTGCCCATGAAAGATTAAGACCTTCTATTACTTGGCGTCTTAAGGTATTTTTTGATTGGACTTGTTGGTGAATCTTTGAGACACTCTTTTGCAGGGCACTCTTATCTGCAAAACCATTAAAAAAGTTATACGATACATAAGCCATAGCTCGAAATTTATCATAATGCCCTTGGATGCCACTAAGGTTGTTGTTCATATTTTGAGAAAGTTTTATATCAACTTTTGGGTAGAAAGGTGATTTACTTTCTTTGTATGCAGATTGGGCTGATTTGATATCATATTTTGCAACTAGAAGGGATGGATTGTTCTCCATCGCATACTGTGCTGCATCCTCTATGCTTGCTGGAAGAGCAACATTAAGTATTGGTTTTTCCATTTCATCTAGATTAAGGTAGCGACCAAGAACTCTTTGCATATTGTAAGTTACATTTAAGAGTGTGTTTTTTTGTACTACATAGTTTGACTTAGCAAGGGAAAGTGATGAGTCTATTTTATTGACTTCTGAGAGCGTAGTGAGTCCTGCATCATAAAGTTTTTGTACCTTTTTAAAAATCTCTTGATCGATGTCTATGCTAGCTTGGGCTATTTCAAGGAGCTCTTTATTTTGCATCACTTTTATGTAAGTGTCAACCATTTTAAACGAGATATCGTTTACTTTTTCTATATAGCTATATGCAGATGAAATAGTTCTCTGCTTTTGTTGTGCAACATTAGACTGCGTTTTAAAACCTGCAAAAAGATTTTGTGTGTATTTTAAGGATGTTTGATAAACAGACAATATAGAAGAACTAACATACTTGCCATTTCTTCGCAATCGGGTTTTTCCATTATACTTAGTTTGTCGTTGATTGTTTTCAATACCAAATCCAAGTGACAAGTCAAGTTTAGGGTAATAACCTGCTTTAGCAATTGAAATATCTTCTTTGGTTGCATTATAGTTTTTTAAACGCTCTTGGACAACTGGATTTGAAGACAGTACTTCATTGACAGTTGTTTTTAGGTCTTGAGCAAAAAGTGATGTGCTAAGACCTAAGACTAAAAGTAGTATTGTTTTTTTCATATAATTTTCCTTATTCATTACTGCAGTAATTCCACTTCTATGCGACGATTTTTTGCACGACCCTCTTTGGTCTTGTTATCTGCTATTGGGTCCGCTTCCCCTTTTCCAATCGCAGTAAGTCGAATAGGACTAACAGAGTACCTTGTGAGTGCTTCTTTGACTGCATCAGCTCTTTTTTGTGAAAGTTCTAGATTGACTTTTGCTGGTCCTGAATTATCTGTGTATCCATAGATGATGACATCATAGCCTGGATTTTCTCTTAAAAAGAGTGCAAAATCTTCAAGTTGAGAGATGAGCTTTTCATCTACATTGTATCTGCTTGGTGGAAATGTTACATGGAGTGTTGCTGTTTGAGGACATCCATAGCCATCGACTGCAAACTCTTTGGTAGTACCTGGGCATTGGTCCTTAGAGTTAACTATACCATCCCCATCACTATCAAGTTCACAACCATGTTCATCTACTGCAGTTCCCTCTTTTGTACCTGGACATTTATCATCTTTATCTGGTACACCATCATTATCTGTATCATGAAGTATTAAGCAACCAGACTTATCAACTTTTTCACCTGCTTTTGAGTTAGGACATTTGTCATCTTCATCGGGGATCCCATCATTATCAGCATCAAGAGGTACTGGTTTTACAAGCTTGGCAATAGGTGCATTTTCTACTGTTATGGGCTGGATATATTTGTACTCTGAATCAATAGGAGTTGAACTAGCGTTTGTTTTTTGCGCAATATTTTCTTGTGCATCAAGAGTGATAAATACAAGAAAATACAAAAGAAATGTAAAGAAAAATTTCATATTTGATTCCCATTTTTAAATTTAATGCAGGGATTGTAGCACAAAGATGTGAGGAAGTAGTGAGTATTTGTTTTATTTATACTTAAAGTTTTTATTTTGGGTAAAAATCTATCTTATGTTATAATCTCATCAATTTAATAAGTGGAATTTTAATTATATGAAGTCATCAGATGTAAGTGCTATCTTAGAAAATAAAGAGAGACTTTTAACTCAGATATATTTTGATTTGCAAAAATATTTTGAGGATAAATATGGTAAGGACACAATTGTTTTTATGGAAATTGGAACTTTTTTTGAAGTCTATGAGATCAACAATGATGATGAACAGATAGGAAAAGCCAAAGAGATAGCAGAACTCTTAAACATACAGCTTACAAAGAAAAATAAAAATATAGTAGAAAATTCAGAGAAAAATCCACTCTTAGCAGGTGTCCCTGCTGTCTCTTTTGATAGATATCTAAACCGTGTTATTAGTGAGCAAAAATATACAGTTATTGTACTTAAGCAAAGAGGTTCACCTCCTAATATAAGTAGATATATTGCCCAGATTATCTCACCTGGAACAAATTTTGAGCATATTGTGGATAATGATGATAACTACATAGTGTCCCTTCTTGTAGATAAACACAAGGGGATATATACAGTTGGTTATAGCGCTATAGATGTTACTACAGGAAAGACTTGGCTTTATGAATCTCATGGAACTAGCGAAGATCCATATTATGCTCTTGATGAGGTTTTTCACTTATTAAATGTTCATAGAACAAGTGAGATAGTTATCACTTTCTTAGAGGGCGTAGATGATCAGCGCCATGTGATGGGGTACTTAGAGATCTCAGAACACTATCATTATAGTATAAACAATACTCGTCCCCGTATAGAGTTTCAAAACAAGCTCTTTGCTGAGGTGTATCAGATACGCTCACTTCTTTCTTCCATAGAGCATCTAGACCTAGAGCGAAGCCCGATGATAACAGAATCTCTGGCAACACTTGTCAACTTCGTCATAGAACATGATTATCATATAGTCCAAAAATTGCTCATGCCAAAACTCATAGACAATCGCCGTTTCATGTACCTTGGTAACAATGCTTTAGAACAGATGGGGATCACCTCTAAAGATAAAAAAGAGTTTACACTTTTGAAACTTCTCGATAAATCTTCAACGGCTATTGGTCGAAGACTTCTCAAAGAGAGGCTTCTTAACCCTATTATGGAGGCAGCTGAGTTAGAGCGACGATACAACCTCATAGATAGAGTTAGTTCCCATATTCGCTATCTTGATGAAATTATGCGTGGTGTTTATGATCTGGAGCGACTCTCCAGACGGCTCAACCTTGCAAAATTACACCCCTTTGAGATGAACCATATCTATGATTCAGTGATGAGTATCAAAGAGTTGATGCTCTATGTGAAAAAACATAAGATTCAAAAAACTCCTTTTTCAGAGTTTGAGATAGAAGAGTTTTTAAGAGATATACGAAAAAGTATAGATCTTGATATTTCTCGTCGTTTTACAAATGCGACTGTAGATGAAAACTTTTTGATGGAGGGTGTTGATGAAAGTATAGATACCTTTGTCAAAGAAAATGCAGTGATGCTCATCGCTTTTGAAGATATTATGAAAAAAATAGAAGATCTTCTCAGAGAAAATAATGCTGGAAGTTCCAATAAACTTGTGACTTTAGGCTTACTAGAAAAAGAGGGTTATTATATATCTTTGAGTAAAAATAGATACTCCATGATAGAAAAAGATTTTAAAGTATCTGAGGATTTCAAAGAGTTTAGTATCAAAAAACTTACAAATAGTGTCAAGATAACTTCAGAATTTACTGATACACTCTCAGATAAAATCATGAAAAATAGAAGAAAAATAATCGCACTGGTTAAAGATAGATATGTATCACTTCAGAGTGTTTATGAGAGACGCTATGCCCTGTTGTTTGATAGAATCATAACCTATGTAGCTGATCTTGATGTAGGGGTGAGTTCTTCAAAAGTAGCACAAATATACAATCATTCAAGACCAATGATAGTTGAGGTAGAGGGTGATGACAACTTTATGCAGCTTATGCAACTACGCCATCCACTCATAGAAGTAGGTGAGAGAAGTGGCATCTATGTGCCTAATGATATAGTAATGGGAAAACGCGATTATATGGATCTGCCACATCCAAAAACAGTGATGCTCAATGTGAGTGTACATGATGGGCATGATATTAATGGTGTGTTACTTTATGGGATCAACTCAAGTGGAAAATCCTCTTTGATGAAGAGCATCGGTCTTGCTGTCATTATGGCTCAAAGTGGTTTTTTTGTAAGTGCATCAGTGATGAAGTTTTCCCTTTTTGACTCACTTTTTACTCGCATCGTCTCAAAAGATAACCTTTCAAAAGGACTTTCGACTTTTGCAGTTGAGATGCTAGAGATGAAAAATATCTTCAACCGTGCAACACTCCGCTCTTTAGTTCTTGGTGATGAGATAAGTCATGGAACAGAAACACTCTCTGGTGTTTCCATCGTAGCATCTTCGGTGATAAAGCTTGCAAAACTTCGCTCACTTTTTTTGTTTGCAACACATCTGCACCAACTCTCTACTATGAAAGAGATAACAAGTTTGGATAATGTAGTTGACTTGCATCTCAGTGTAGAATATGATGAAGCATCAGATGCTCTTGTTTTTAACCGAGTTTTACAAGAGGGAAGCGGAAGTAGTGTCTATGGACTTGAGTTTGCAAAATCCTTGCATATGGATGATGAGTTTCTTGAAACCGCAAATAAGATAAGAAAAAGATTGGCAAAAGATTTTGATGAGTTAGAACTACTTGTGAAGAAAAAAACAAGCAAGTACAACAAAGACCTCTATGTGACCAAGTGTGTCATCTGTGGAGCGATGGCTGAGGATGTGCATCATATCAACAACAAAAGCCTTGCTAATCACTCAGGTTTTATAGGACATTTTCACAAAGATGCCAAGCATAACCTTGTCCCACTGTGTAAAGAGCATCACAATCAAATACATGATGGCAAGATAAAAGTAGATGGTTTTGTGATGACCTCAAATGGACTAGAGTTAAAATATGAAGAACTTTTAGATAAACAAAAAGAGGCAAAAGTGGATGAGCCAGAGATAAATGATGTTAAAGAGAAAAATTCTAGTAGTTTTATTTTAGATGACTGGGACTGATTAAAAATTAATCATCGAAAAGTATAAACTCCCTGCATTAACAAGTATAATTTGTTTAGAATTAATTACGAGGATTATTGATGAAGAGATTTCTTTTAGCTTTACTTGCATTACCAACAATGGTATTTGCAGAGGATACACTCAATAGTGGTGACACAGCATGGATGATGGTTTCAACCGCATTTGTACTGTTGATGACACCAGCTGGATTGGCACTGTTTTATGGTGGTATGACTCGTTCTAAAAATGTACTCAATACTTATGCTATGGTGTTCATGGCATTTGTTATTGCATTTGTTGTATGGATAGTAGCTGGTTACTCCATAGCCTTTGGTACAGCTGAGTCGGCTACGGTACAAACTGTAATGGGTGGATTTGGCAATGTGTTCTTAAATGGTATCACTTGGAAAGATTTAGCTCCAACTGTTCCAGGTCATTATCCTGCTTATGTATTTGTTGTATTTCAAGGTACTTTTGCGGCTATTACAGTTGCTATTGCATCTGGGTCTGTTATTGAGCGAATTAAGTTCTCTACATGGTTAGTATTTGTTGCAGTGTGGGTTCTAGTTGTGTACGCTCCTATTGTACATATGGTGTGGGGTGGCGGATATTTGTTTGATGCTGGTGCTTTAGATTTTGCAGGTGGTACTGTTGTTCATATGAATGGCGGTCTTGCTGGCCTTGTCCTCGCTATCTTGGTTGGCAAGCGTGCAGGCTATCCTAAAACTGCTATGAAACCTGCTTCAGTTATCCTAACTGCTTTAGGGGCTGCTTTATTATGGTTTGGTTGGTATGGGTTTAATGGTGGATCTGCCTTTGGTGCAAATGCTATCGCTGGTCTTGCATATCTCACTACAACTATCGCAGCTTCAATAGCTACTATTACTTGGGTACTTCTTGAGTGGTTTGTTTACAAAAAACCAACACTTCTCGGTGCTGCAACTGGTGCGATTGCAGGTCTTGTAGCTATCACTCCTGCAGCTGGTTTTGTTGATGTGAGTGGTGCATTTGCCATTGGTATTATTGGTGCTGTATTTGCATTTTATGGTGTAACAATGTTAAAGAAAAAATTTGGACATGATGACTCTTTAGATGCCTTTGGTGTTCACTTTTTAGCAGGTTTATGGGGTGCATTAGCTACTGGTTTCTTTGCACTTAAAGATAACGCCTTGCTTTGGGATGGCCCACTCAAAGAATCTGGTGATAGAATGGGACAAATCTTAGTGCAGTTAGAATCAATAGTCGTTGTTGGACTCTTTACCCTTATTGGTACAGTTATAGTTTATTATATCGCTGTTGCACTTACTGGTGGAAGACGCGTTGAAGATGATGAAGAACAAATGGGTCTTGATGAGTCAATTCATGGTGAGCGTGGATTTAATCTATAATTACTAACATCCAAGGAACAAAGTCCCTCGGACTGCGTTAACACTGGGTTTCCCTCAGCGGGAGGCTTGCGCACAGTAGCCGTGCTTATGAGACTCTAAAGCAAACTTTGTTTTTGAGTAGGTAATTATATGATATAATTGCCCAATATTTAATCGTGGAGAAATTATGAAAAAAGTAGAAGCAGTTATTAAACCTTTTAAACTTGAAGATGTAAAAGATGCACTAGCAGAGATAGGTATTACTGGTATGACAGTCAGTGAAGTTAAGGGATATGGTCGCCAAAAAGGGCATAGTGAACTTTACCGTGGAGCTGAATATGTAGTTGATTTTTTACCAAAAATCAAAATGGAGATGGTTGTTGATGATGATGCAGTAGAACAAGTTGCAAACACTATTGTAGAAGCAGCTCGTACAGGTAAAATCGGTGATGGTAAGATTTTTGTTAGTGATATTGAAAAAATCATCCGTATCCGTACTGGTGAAACAGACCACGAAGCGATATAAACATTCCACCTTTTTTGGTGGAATATTTTAAAATATTCACAATTTCCCTCAACTTTAAAATAATCACAAAACTATTTAGATAAAATACATCTTTAAGATATAAATTAAAGGGTATAGTTATGTTAGAAGCTGATTTTAAATATATTATAGACACATTCTTCGCAATATTTTCAATGACACTTATCATTTTTATGGTTCCAGGTTTTGCAATGCTTGAAGCAGGGCTTGTTCGTACTAAAAATGTTTCTTCCGTTCTTACTATTAATGTAATGATTTATGCAGTCGCATCTTTAGCATTTTTGCTCATTGGTTATAAGTTTGCATTTGGTTCATGGGATAACGATTCTATGAGTAAATGGGCTGCCTTTTTATTTCAGATGGCATTTGTTGGTAAGACTATCAATATTATGAGTGGAGGTGTCAGTGAGCGTGTCAAAATCATCCCTCTTGCTATCTTTGCTGTTGTTATGGGCTCGTTAATTTATCCATTTGTTGTCAATATCTCTTGGGGTGCCGATATGCTCTCCGGTGGTATGTTTGATATCAATATGTATGATTTAGCAGGCTCAACTGTGATTCATTCAACTGGTGGTTGGGCATTGCTCGCAGCAATACTCATCATGGGTCCGAGAAAAGGGCGTTATGTTGATGGCAAGATTCGAGTTATACCTGCATCAAATATACCGTTAGTAGTCCTTGGTGCATTTTTACTATGGATAGGATGGTTTGGGTTTAATGGTGGTTCCGTTGGTTCAATCTCTTCAGTGGAGAGTGCTAATGCTGTTGCAAAAACCATTATGAATACCAATACAGCTGGGCTTGCAGGTGCTATCATCGCAGGTATCATTATGTATGCACGATATAAACTTTTTGATATTACGATGATACTTAATGGTGCTTTAGGAGGATTGGTTGCTATTACCGCTGGTCCTGATTTGTATGATATGTATACACCAATCCTTATTGGAATTATCGGTGGAGCTTTAGTTGTTTTTGCGATACCTGTGTTTGATAAACTTAAGCTTGATGATCCAGTTGGCGCCCTCTCTGTGCATCTAGTTAATGGTATCTGGGGTACTTTGGCTGTTGGTATCTTTGTTGATAGCATATCATTTATGGATCAACTCAAAGGTGTGTTTGTTGTAGCTGTTTTCGCTTTCGTCTCTTCTTATATTGTTTTATATCTTATCAATAAACTTGTAAGGTTTAGAGCCCAAGATGATGCTCAAGTTGAAGGTATGGATGTCAACGAATGTGGTGTAGAAGCCTACCCAGAATTTAAAAGAGCTATCTAAGTAAAAAATAAATTTTAATTTTAATATATTATTAACTTTATATGAGTATATTTCCATAAATAATATACAAAATATTATGCTCAGGCAGTTAACCAAAGGAAGCACTATGAGAAGTTCATGGGTAAAAAAACGACAAAATGATGAAGTCCGTACACAGATGTACTATGCAAAAGAGGGCATCATAACTGAGGAGATGGAGTATGTTGCAAAGATAGAGCAACTTGAAGCAGAACTTATTCGTAGCGAGATAGCACGAGGTCGTCTTATCATCCCTGCAAATATAAATCATACTTCCTTAGAACCAATGGCGATAGGAATTGCTGCTACTTGTAAGATTAATGCAAATATTGGCTCTTCTGCTATTGCTTCAGATGTTATGGGTGAAGTTGAGAAGATGCAGGTCTCTCAACACTACAAAGCTGACACCGCTATGGACCTCTCAACTGGCGGAGATTTAGATGAGATTCGTAAAGCTGTCATTGGCGCTTCTAAAATCCCTATTGGTACAGTCCCAATCTATCAGATACTTCATGATGTTGGTAACAAAATAGAAGATTTGACTATTGAGGTGATGCTAGAAGTTTTAGAACGCCAAGCACAACAAGGTGTCTCTTACTTCACTATCCATGCTGGTTTTTTACTAGAAACTATGCCAAAAATCGCAAAAAGAAAGATGGGCATCGTTTCTCGTGGGGGAAGCTTGATGGCTGCATGGATGATGCACTACCATAGAGAAAATCCTTTTTATACTGCTTTTGATGAGATACTAGATATCTGTGCAAAATATGATGTAAGTCTTTCTCTTGGAGATTCACTTCGTCCTGGTTGTTTAGCCGATGCAAGCGATGATGCACAACTCGGTGAGCTTAAAGTTCTCGGTGAGCTTACACTCAAAGCTTGGGAGAAAAATGTTCAAGTGATGATAGAAGGCCCTGGTCATGTACCTCTTAATCAAGTTGAGAGAAATATGAAAATCCAAAGAGAACTTTGTCATGAAGCACCATTTTACATCTTAGGACCATTAGTGACTGATATCGCCGCTGGTTATGACCATATCTCTTCTGCTATTGGCGCAGCGGTTGGTGGATGGCATGGAGCAAGTATGCTCTGCTATGTAACACCTAAAGAGCATCTTGGACTTCCAAATGCTGATGATGTGCGTGAGGGTATTATCGCCTATAAGATTGCAGCCCATGCTGCAGATATTGCTCGTGGACGCAAGGGTGCAAGAGATGTAGATGATGAGATGAGTGATGCTCGTTACTCTTTTAACTGGGAAAAACAGTTTGAACTCGCCCTAGACAGTGAAAGAGCGAAGGAGTATCACGATGAAACTCTCCCCCAAGATGTTTTTAAAGAAGCAGAGTTTTGTTCTATGTGTGGACCGAAATTTTGTTCATACAAAATCTCTCAAGATATCATGGATAATCCAGAAGCGATACAAAAAATTGCTGATGAGGCAAAAGAAAACACATAGATTTCGTTTTATGTTAAGCTGAACTGTGTCAAAAATTCACAAAAAAATAAATTATTATCATAAATAAGACTAAAATTGTCTTATTTATGATAAAGTACGAAAATCAATAATAAATATAATAAATAAGGATTTAATTTATGACTGAACAAATTGTAAATGACGCTTTATCAAAAGTTATGTATCCAGGTTTTACCAAAGATATCGTAACTTTTGGTTTTGTAAAAGATATAAAGATAGATGGTATTGATGTAAGTTTTACAGTTGATATCACTTCATCAGCTCCAGAAGTAGCACAACAGATTACTGATGATGCAACGAGAGAGTTAAAAGCAGTATCTGCTGGTAAAGTAAGTGTAAACCTTAAATCACCTCAAATGCCTAAAGAGTCTTCTTCTAAGGGTAAGAACATTGCTCCACAAGTGAAAAATTTCTTGATGGTTAGTTCTGGAAAAGGTGGGGTTGGTAAGTCAACTACATCAGTAAATATTGCTATTTCACTTGCAAAACAAGGTCTTAAAGTTGGTCTTTTGGATGCAGATATCTATGGTCCAAATATCCCTCGTATGATGGGTATATCAGATATCAAACCTGAAGTAACAGGAAATAAAGTACTTCCTATCAAAGCGTATGGACTAGAAGTGATGTCTATGGGCTCACTGATGGAAGAGGGTCAGTCACTTATGTGGCGTGGTGCTATGATTATGAAGGCTATTGAGCAGTT
>WFMY01000180.1 GCA_015488855.1 Helicobacteraceae bacterium | reverse complement strand
GGTATATATTTTTTACCATTATCTATATCTAATTCTTTTTGTAAAATATTGACAATATCTTCAAAACTTCTTGCCTTACCTGTTCCAACATTATAGACACCACTTTTTTTAGGATCACAGGCTAAAATATTTGCTTGAACAACATCATCTATGTAGATAAAATCTCTCAATATCTTATCACTTCCCTCAAAAAGTTTTGGTGTTAAACCTTGAAGTATCTGATGTCCAAACTGCACAACCATAGAGGAAGTTTTATCTTTAAAGTACTCTCTAGGACCATAAACATTAAAGTATTTTAGCCCCACTATAGATATATCGACACCCTTTTGGAGGTATTTGTAAGTGATGTTATCCATCATCACTTTGGAAAAGCCATAAACATTGTTTGGTTGCTCATACCCAATCTCAAATCTGTCACTGTCTCCATAAGTAGCAGCAGAAGATGCGTAAATCATATTTGCCTTATGCCTGATCGCCATCTTAAGCAGATCCTCATAAGCATTAACATTAGTTTGTATCATAAGGTCTTGCTCAGATGCAGTAGTATCAGAGATGGCAGCTTCATGAAAAATATAGTCAAAAACATAACTATCTTCCAAGCTCTTAAGTAAATCTTTATCATTAATATTCCCACTTATCACCTTCCCATGAAAGCCTAAAAGGTTTTTAAAGTGTCCAAAACTCTTTAAGTTTCCATTGCCAAGTGTCTCACCACTACGAAAACTATCCAAAACGACCACAAGAGCATCTGGGTAATTTTCTTGAAAATAAAATGCTAAATTAGAGCCAATAAATCCAGCTCCGCCTGTTATTAAAATTGTTTTGTTATTAAAGTCTATATTGTTGTATTTCATAAGTATCTCTCAATTAATTTTTACTAATTATACTATAATATATTTCTCATATAATGCAATATATTTGAGTGCCATTTTTTTCGGAGAGAACTCTATGATATTTTTTTTTGCATTTAAAGAGAGATATTCTCTTTTGTTTTTATCTTCATATAGCTCAATAATCTTTTTTTCTAATGCATCAACATCACACTTGGGAACTAATATGCCATTAAATTCACTTTTGATAATATCTGGAATACCCCCTACATCACTTGCGACAATAGGAACATTAAACTGCATCACATCTAGCAATACAGAACCTAAACCTTCATTTCTTGAGGGGAAAGCAAACAGGTCTAAACAATTGATATAATCATGCACATTCTCAACAAAACCTTCAAAAGTTATATTGCAAAGTCCTTTTGCCTGTTCTTTTAGCATCATCTCATCCTCGCCTCGACCAAGAAAGATAAAATGTATCTCAGGATAACTATGCCCCATTCGTTTGGCTACACTAATTAAAAAAGATTGCCCTTTATGCTTATCATCCAATGCACCTATATGACCTACTAAAAATTTATTCTTAAATCTATGAGCAATTTCTTCTGATTTGCTCTTGTTCAGTACGGTATTTGTGTAAGCATCTGCTATAACCGAGGTAGTAGCATTTGGAGAAACTCTCAAAATTTCTTTTATTATAACGCTCGATACTCCGACACATTCACTTGCCTGAGAATATAGTCTCGTATTAAAAAAATTAGTTTTTAAACTATTGTCAACTCTTCTAGTCACAAGATAAGGCATCTTGAAAAAAAGGTTACAAAAGTATGCGAACTGAAGAGCTTTCGTCTCATGTGCATGAACGAGAGAAGAACCTTGTACTATATTTAACGATAAAATATATGGTTTATTTATCTCGAAAATCTCTAAATCTTTAATATTTGTAAGTCTTGTTTTTAAGGCAGATTTTTTTCTGAGCACAATTTTTTGTTTAAATCCCATTGAAGCAAGCTCTTCTATGAGAAGTTGAGTTTGGCGTTCACCTCCACGATAACCTTTTGCAAAATTAAGATGTGTTATCACCATATTGTTCTTTAAATTTTTTCTTTGCAATTTATATACCTTTTTGTGTACTTAAAAAAGCTACCATTGAAATTTGATATTGATATAACAAATCCTCTCCAACCATCAAGCAAACCTAATTGTAAAATATATGTTTTAAAAAAAGCAAATTGAGACTTTAGTAATACAACTATAAAACTACATGTTTTTTCATCTTTAGCAGCTAAATCTGTATAATTCATTACTTTTTGTAAAAACTGATTAACATTTTGAACTGCATTATGCTTAAAGCTATTTTGTAATATTGTATTTTTCGTATCTTTATTTAACTCTATAAATTCATGAACAATGTTCTTATTGAAACTATATTTTTTTTTATTGTATATCCTAACCAAAAAATCTTTACCCCAACCACTATGTTTTATATGCTTATTTAAAAAATAATTATCTCTTTTTATTGTAAAAACTTCATTAACATTTTCTAATTGTAAACTAAATATCTCTGCTAAGAGCTTTGGTAAAATGACCTCGTCACTATCTAAAGATAAAATCCAATCATTTTTAGAATAAGTAACTGCCCTATTTTTAGTTGAACCAAAACCTATAAACTCACCTTCTATAACTTTTACATTTTTATAGCGAGATGCTATTTTTCTTGTATCATCGCAAGAATCATTTAAATACAAGATGACTTCATCAAATGCTACTAAACTATCAAGTGTTTCAACAATAGTATCTTGTGCATCTTTTGCCATTATCACAACTGAAATATTAGTCAACAACCTCAATCCC
>WFMY01000179.1 GCA_015488855.1 Helicobacteraceae bacterium | reverse complement strand
TTGTTGATCTCTACTAACATATTTATCTGCTCTATCGCACTTATAACTGCACTGTCTGCATGATGCTCTATGGGTACAGGGGCATTCCAGTATGCCATCACTGCATCACCTATGAACTTATCGATGGTTCCTTTATGTCCTACGATGTTGTCAACCATCGGTGTCATATAGGTATTGAGAAGGTGGATGAGTTTGTCTGGGGATCCAATCTTTTCAGAGATACTCGTAAACCCACGAATATCACTAAAAAATATACTTGCTTGGACATCTTTTGAAGCGACCAAGTCATCTGATGAATGCTCAAGCAAGTACTCCATCACTGCTGGAGATACCTTTTTGCCTAGCATCCGTTTAGCTTGCTCTTTTTGTCTTGATGCAGTGATATAGTCTATCCCTACTGAGAGGATCAGCGTCAAGACATACGCAACAAAGGGGAAAAGAAGATTAAAAACTATCCCTTGTGTGAAAAGCATATAAAATGCAAGTTCATACATACCATAAAGGATTGCTACAGCTAAAGGAACAAGAAACCATGAATTTACAAAAGAGAATAACAAAGCAAAGAAAAGAGCGATAAACCAGATAACCATCAGATCATACACTACAATATCTGCAGGTTGGTGTAAAAAATCTCCTGTAAGGATATTGTCTATCGCATTAGCATGTACCTCTACCCCAGCAATTGCACTGTCAAAGGGAATAGAGCGAAGATCAAAAAGTCCAACAGCCGAGGTACCTATGAGTACAAACTTTCCCTCTATATCTTTAGGGTCGAAATCACCTTTGAGGATATCTACAGCACTGATATACTTAAAATGCCTACCCCCTCCACGAAAGTTCACAACTAATCGACCAACTTTGTCTGTAGGTATGTTAAAATCTCCAAACTCTATGCTTGAAACACCTGCCCCATCACCTATCACCTCCACTTTGTTTACGCCACTATAGATGCGTATCATCTCTAAGGCAAGTGAGGAAAATATCATCCCCTCATAGTCCATCACAAGAGGTACTGAGCGAATCATACCACCCTCATCTGGAGTATTATTGAAAAAGCCAGATGAGTAAAAACTGTCTTGTAATATTGGTATATTTAAAACTACACCTTTTGGCTTAAGAACTGTAGAGTTTTTGCCCATCCCTTTTTGAATAAATACAGCTGGGAGCATTGGTGTATCTTTTTCATCTGTAGGTTCAAAAGTGAAGATATAACCACCAATAGTTGGCGTTTTTGTGAGAGCAACAGCTAACATCTTATCGTAATTGGGGAGTTCCACCTCAGGAGTACCACGAGGGTATGACAAGGTGGAACTAGAGGAGCTTCTCGCTACACCTCTACCCTTACTACTCGTTACACCTCTCCCGAGGTGTAACGCATCTTCAATTATTTTTTGAAATCTATGAGGGGAGCTTCTGTCTTCTTCAGCAAAAACGATGTCTAGACCTATGATGCCTACTTTAGCACGCTCAAGTGCGTAAAGCAAGTTTGCAAAAACATCTCTTTGCCACGGCCACTGCCCATACTCTTTGAGTGACTTTTCATCTATATCTACGATTACTACATTGTCAGATTTTGGCAACTCCCCACGGGCAATAAACATAAAATCTCGCAACCGTTTGTCAAAAGAGAAAAAAGCTTGTGGCATCACTAGGTATGCCCAAGAGAGTAATGACGCTAATAAGATAGCACCGAGTGTTTTTATGTAGAAGTTTTTTATATTCTCTCCTCTGACAGAAACATTAAAATAAATCTCAAAAAATCAATATTTTTATTATTATTGATAATCTTTTGGTCTGTTACTAGGAGTAATATTTATACCAAGTCCATCTATTTTTTTTTGAATTATATCACCTATATTTGCTTGTCCTGTAACACCTTTGACAACATCAGATAAATTTTTCACTCTTATCTGCATCTTGGCTCCATCAACTTTTATCGCCTTGGCTAAGATTTTTGCGGCACCCTTAGATGCTCTACCTAATTTGTTGCTTTTTTTATTTGAGCCATCATCACCCTTATCTTTACCTTGAGCACCCTCTTTTACACCTTTTGGGCCAATCTCAAGAAACCTTCCAGCAACAACAACTCTCTGGCCACCGTCAAATGAAACAATAATCTTTCCTCTATTGCATGTAAATTTTTCTTTCTCTCCTCCAGTAACACCCCAAAAGTCTGTACCTCGAATCCCAATAGTGGCCGATGCCGTCTTAACTTTAAACCTCTGCGGAGCAAGCTTTCCGATGCGACCAGTAACAGAGCGGAAAAAACCACGGCTTGAACTCATCGCTACTTTTGAATTTGCCCCATCAAAAATGTATTCATCAAAACTAAACTTCGATTTTGCACCGATAGTGACAACAGTCTCATCTTTTAGCATCACTTGCACACGACTTCTTTCTTGTGTTATGATATTATCCCCCTTTAAAAGAGCCAAACCACCAACAGCTTGAACCTCCCCACGCTCTCTAAGAACTTTTGCATCCCCTTTGACAGCCATAATAGTCCCAATATCAGCTAAAAGTCCACTTGCTACAAATACCAATAATAATAATTTTTTCATAGATTTTCCTTAATAATTTAGCGATGCGCCAAGCATAAATATATTTTTACTATACTCAAAGTTCCGTTTTGACGAAGAATTTTTTGCATAAGCATCTGAGATATAAAGTTCATAATTATCTGCAAAATAGTGAGATGCTCTAACTTTAAGTTGTTGAAAAGAATCTCTCCTGTCGTCTTTATACGAACCTAAACGAAATCTATAATCCCCTTTGAGCACCAACCATGAGCTGAGATTGTAGTTTACACCTGCATTAGTGCTAAAAAAAGATTTATTCACATACAATGCAGTTGTCTCTTTTTTTGCACTATAGTTTTCATATTTTAGCTTTGCATACACATAGTCCTTACCCAGTAAATAGTACAAACCACCCCCTAATCCAAGAACGGTATCATCTCTCTTGTTAAGTGCATCTTTTGAAGTATAAGAGTGAGCGATATAACTTAAATCTGCACTACCAATCAACTCGTTAGAAAAAGTATAATTGAGTCGTGGCTGTAATTTTACCTGAGTTAAAAGGTTTTTGTTGAGATAATGAATACTATCGTAATTTACAGGTATATAAAAGTCATATCTATCGCCACGATACCCAAGACCAACACTACCTGAAGCAAAAAACATATCATATAGACTTGCTTTACTCTTAAAGTTTTTTTGATTATACACTTGCAGATCCCCTCTGCCATACCAACCACCTTTATCCTTAAGCTCATTGATATAACTTACACTCCCACTAAACTGAGCGAACATCGTCCCAATAATCTTACTCGCTACTCCTGTGAGATTATTGGATGCTACATTAATGTTTGTGTCATACCCAGAGCCTAGCGATGCACTCGCTTTAAAACTGTGAAGATTGACTCTACGAAGGATATCAAGGGAGTTTCTTTGCTTGGGTGTAAGTTGATAGTTTTGTAACTCTTTAGCACTCTCCCTCGCTAAAGCATCTCTACTTGTTCGTTTATATAACTTGGCAAGGGCTATACGAGCTATAATGTTGTTTTCATCAAGCATCTCAACTCTCTCATAAGCACTCATTGCCTCATTTTCATGACCTAACTTCTCAGCCGACTTTGCCCAAAGGAGGTGAAGCGTAGGGTTTGCGTAGTCATCAGTAGATGCCTTAGCCTCCACAACAGCTTTTTCATACTCCCCCTCATCATAATAGGTTTGCACCTCTTTAACGCCTGCATGAAGCGATAGAACAAGAAATGTTAAAGTAATTAGTAAGTTTTTCATCTTTTCCCCTTTATATTTTTAGTCATTTTACTTAGCCCCACTACCGTTAAAGTATCCTATCAACCTACCCTCTTTACTTAACAAAATATCAAAATCTATAAAAATGGATTGAGCATTATCTCTAAAACTTTGACTAAAAGATGAAACGATATTTTCATTTACTCCACCACCAAAAGCATCTGTGATAGATGAACTATTAACTAAAATGTTACCTTTATTTGATGAAGCAATAGAGATAGGAGATATATCTGTTATTAATGATAGATCTTGTATCGAACCATATGTTGATAAGTAAAAATAACTCTTACTAGGACTGGAGGGATCTATACTATATATATTTCCTATCGAATTAGTAACTAATACTTGACCGTTTTTATTTGTTGGATAGAGCAAATATTTTACATTTCCAGGTACGATTACAGTAGTATTAAAATCTCCATTTTTATTATATACCTGTACACCATTTTTATAATCAGTTACAAATATATAAGCACCAGTTCCTTGCCCTGCACCAACCACTTTAAGTGGTTCTCCACTTATGCTTATATTTTTATCTGTAGATATGTTACCATCTTGGTTTACTCTAAAAGTTTTTAAACCCATTGTTGGACCCACTGCATAGATAGCATCCATTAAACCATTAGAATCTTTTCCATAACCTACACCATAGATATCTTTTTCACCCTCAAGTAATTTTGTGATATTCAATTTTTTATTATCATTTGTATTCACTATAAATAGACCATCTTTAAGTGTAGAGATAAGTAATTTTTGCGAATTATTATCATCAACATACTTCATATCTGTTATAGTAGAGTTCACCTCTAAAGTTAAAGATGCTTTTTTTGTTAAGGTTAAGTCTATGGCACTTGAAGTGTTAATATCTATACTATAAAAATCAATTCCGTCACTTCTTGCAACAGCAGCATACTGCACCCTATTACTTGCATTTGCATCATCATAAACATTGGTAAAATAGCGAACCATAGTTCCCTCATAACCAATATTTACCGCTCCTTGTTTGCTTATAATATAGCTTTTTGAAGTATTTGTATCAACGGTAAAATTTCTATCTAATGCTGAACTTATATTGAGCTCATTGCCATACATATCTGTTTTGCTATTTGCTGTAAAATTCACATCATAGGTATGTCCATAAATCAATGAAGCAGTTGGTCTAAATATAACTTTTTGGTTTATATACTCATAAGTTCCAACCACCACAGGTACAAGACTATTGTTAAGGTCAGTTACTATAAACCAAGGCGAACTGACATTGCTATAAGGCACTTTACCATCAAACTCATACGAAATATCACTCTTGGCTTCTATCCCAGATTGAGCATTTAATCGGGGATTTGCATCTACAACATTAAAACTTCTTGTATTACTCCCATCAGTCACAGGAGTGAAACTAAACTCATAGTTTTCAATTAAACTTTTTCCATAGACATCTTTAAGTGCTGTCGTTACTACTAATGTGTAGGTTATACCTGCTACAAAGTATCTCCATGGTGTTACTATGAGTTTATTTGGTTCTGTTGTATCTTGAGAGATATTTACAGGGACAACACTCCTGTTACTATCTCTAAGATAGATAGGGTAAAACTCGTTATCTACACTCACTAAAGTGGGAGCAAAAATTCCATTATTAGTTTGATTAAGAAGTGAGTTGGTATCTATCTCTGATGAGAACACTATTGCAAGCACTTGAGTTATATTGATACCTTTTACAGCTGGTGCTCTTGCTATGCTCATAAACTCAGTATTTGAGCTATCGTTAACACCATTTTCACTACATGCGGTTATTATCATTGCGATAAAAAATGGTAAAATTATTTTCAACATTATAAAATCCCCTATAATTGAATGTCCTTAATTATAGGGGATTTTTCATAAAAGTTTACTTATAAAACTTTTGATAGCCTTAAAAAAAAATATAAATGCCTGAGTATAATTTAGATTAAATAATTCTAATCATCACAGGTTTAGAGTTCACAAAATCTAGTCCCTCTATCTCGGCTAGCATAGCTTGAATATTGCTCTCTTTAGCGATATGAGTTGACATAAGAAGATTTGCACTTGTATCTAGCGTTGTTTTTTGCAAGAGTGTTTCTATGGAGATATTGTGTGTTTGAAAAACTTTTGTTATTTTTGCTAAAACACCAGCTTTATCACTTACATTGATACGGAGGTAATATTTGGACTCGATGTTTGCTGAGGGTTTGAGTGTGAGCGTACCCTCCATCGGTTTATCAAACCCTAGCATTGGAGCAGACTTACCACTTCTTGCTATGCTAATAATATCTGCTATGACAGCAGATGCAGTAGCATCTCCACCAGCACCAGCTCCATAGTAGAGTGTCTCTCCAACCTTGTCACCAACTACAGAGATACCGTTCATAACACCATCTATCTTGGCTATCATCTCATCTTGTGAGATGAGACAAGCATGTACTCGAAGCTCCACTTCACTTCCATCTTTTTTAGCGATGGTAAGCAGTTTTATGGCATAACCAAACTCTTTTGCAAAAGCTACATCTTCACTCGAGACATTTTCGATACCCTCTATGAGGATATCTTCAGGTTTTGCATCGATGCCATAAGCAATAGATGCAAGGATGAGAAGCTTATGAGCGGCATCGTAACCACCCACATCAAACTCTGGATCAGCTTCAGCATAACCTAAATCTTGTGCAACTTTAAGGATGGCATCATAGGCTACTCCATTGTTAGCCATCTCTGTCATCATATAGTTACAAGTTCCATTCATGATGCCCACGATAGACTCTATATGATTTGCACTCAAACCATCACGAAGAGCATTGATGATAGGGATACCACCAGCGACTGCAGCTTCATAAAGAAAAGGAGTATCTTTTGCCATCTCTTGAAGTTCATAACGGTGGTAAGC
>WFMY01000178.1 GCA_015488855.1 Helicobacteraceae bacterium | reverse complement strand
CTTCTTTTGCATATTTGACACATGTTTCTATAAAAAACGGCAACTGTGTCGCAATTAAAAAGTATCTTCTTGGCATTTGTCTGCCATCAACATAAGGACTCACACCCGCTTCTTTAAAATCTTTAGCTGTATTTACATGTTTTTTGACATAGATTACAAAAGAATCTTCTGCTTTTGTTTCAACATAGACCTCATGTCCAAATTTCAATAAATCGTCTATTAAAGGCTGTGGTCTAAAATTTGCAATCATAACAAACACTTCATCTTTAACCATTTTACGCAAAGTTTTATGAGCCTCTTCTAATGGACTCAAATCTTTTTTTAAAATCTCATTTGCATTAAGAGTAAATTTCGGCTCTTGATTGATCCACTCAGGAGCTTCTTGCGTTTCATCTTCATCTTTTGTATCCAATGGCTCTTGATTAAATTTCTCTCGTAATATATTTACAAGTTCAGAAGGTTTCATACCTACAACCATTGCCGCTTCTTTTAAATTTGCACCTTCATGAAGAAGTGTTTCATTAATTACAGCCTTTTTAAGCTTTTTAAAATTAGGATTAATTTCCAACAAGCTATTTATCATATCTTTATTTTCTTGTAACAAATCAGATATTTTAGTCTCTAGTGTAATTTTTTTCATTTAGTTTCCTTTTTGATAATGATTGTTAAAATTATATATACTTTTTCGTTTACTAAGTTAATACTAAGCTGTATAAAATCTTGTGTTAGCTATGATTTTTTCTTTTACTAAGCCTTCTCTAACTAGCATAAAAAATATTTTTCTACTTGCATCATCAAGTATATTTTTAATATCATCTTCACTAAAAGGTCGTTTTATAAAAGTTTGTAAAAGTTCTTCTCTTGAATACGATTCCCTTTTGTTTGCTAAATTTTTTCTACTGGCTATAAATATATGCTGATTTTTGATAGCTTTGCTCAGCTCAAAAAGTCTTTCATATTCTACTGGTTCTACATTATATGCAGGCGGTCTGTCGATTGTCGATATATCTATACGCGTAGGATTTATCTGCTTAAAAACTTCATTGAGCGCTACAAAGTCTTCATTCTTGTCATTTATATTTTTTACAACTAAAACTTCTATCACTAACTCACCATGGAAAATTTTACTAAACTCTTTTATGCCCTTAATAATTTCCTCAACCCTAATCTTATCTATGGGTCTATCTATCTTTTGAAAAATTTTTGGATGAACACAATCAAGAGAAAGTTTTACAATATCAAGTTTTTTCAAAGCATTTTGTATATTCTTTTTCATAATTGTTGATGCATTTGAAAGTATCAACGATTTTTTTTCTCCCTTAATTTCATTTACTGCATTGACAAGTTCATCAAGATTAGGATAAAGCGTCGGTTCTCCATTGGCTGTTATAGTTACAACATCAACATCATATTTATTCAAGCCTCTTTTTACATCTTCTATAATATCAAGAACCTTTGGTGGATGTACAATTTTATCTGTTTTTGGAGCTTTTTTAAGCTCACAATATATACAATCAAAATTACAACATTTCTCATTAGGACTTAAATCTATACCAAGACTCATCCCAAACCTTCGTGACGAAACTGGACCAAATATATATTTCACTGCAAATCCTTGACAACAATACACTCACCCTTTGAAGGACTACTTAATAGAACAAGTTCCATCACCATTGCTTTTTTGTAATTTGTTCTGAGAAAGAAGCTCAATCGATTTTTCGACCGTTGGACTCTCTTGATCAAAATATACATCAAGTCCTACTTTTAAAAATCCTTGTGCGGGTGTGGCGCCTATGCCATTAACTACGAGTACGTCAGGATTAAGACTCATAATGTTAGCAATAGCATTGCTGCATGCATTTGTATTATGCCCTGCATTAGCAACTCCTTCAACATCTACAATTTTTCCATCTTCAAGTGTGATTATTGTATAAAATTTTGCCTTACCAAAATGAGCACCTCTTTTACTAAGGTACCCAGAATCTTCATCTGTTGGAAATACTACTCTCATCTCTTTCTCCTAAAACTGTTTTTGTAATTTGTTTGCTTTATAAGCCTCATATGCCTCTTTCACGCTCATCTCACCAGCACCTGTAAAAAATGCAATTCCAGTTGTTTTTAAAATTTTAAGTGCTTTTTCTCCTGCTCCATTGCCAGTTATAACAACATTAGCACCTGCATTTATCATTCTTTTAGATGAAACTCCACCAACACCATGTTCCATAGACTCTGTTGCACTATTGTCTATCGCTTCTAATTTATCTGACTCCTCATCATATACTAAAAACATCTCTGCTCTTCCAAAT
>WFMY01000177.1 GCA_015488855.1 Helicobacteraceae bacterium | reverse complement strand
AAAATTTTATTATGTTAAGAAATTATAATCAAGAGTAGTTACGAAGAGGTTACATCTTTTTTCTCTTTACTCTTCGCAAAACCTGCACCTTTTTTTGTTTTTGCTTGGAGTTGTAAACTTTCAACTTTATTTCTATAATCCATCCCTCTTGCCTTCATAGTGGCAAAACACTTTGCAATGACAGCAATGGTATTTGGTACTTCCCCTTTTTTTTTATATGATTGGATGTTCTTTTCACTTACTTTTATGAGTTTGCTAAATTTTGGCAGACTAATCTCTGCATCTAATAGTAGTTTTTTAAAGTCTATAAATGTCATCTATTTGCTCCTAAAGTAAAACATATTATAGTTGTTTATATCTTAACTCTATATTTTATAGAGATTTTCTTGACAAAGTTAAATAAATTATATATAATACCTATAATTTATTACTAAAAGGAGCCTCAAATGGCAAAAGATACGAAAAAAGAGTTAGAAGCAAAAGCAAAAAAAGTTGCTAAAAAAGCAGAGAAAAAGAAAAGTGCTAAAAAAACTGAAAAGAAAAAAGTAGAGAAGAAAAAAAATAAGAAAAAAGCTAAAAAAGCTGATAAAAAGAAAATTGCAAAAAAACTAGCTAAAAAAGTAGCGAAGAAAAAAGCAAAAAGTAAAGCAAAGAAAAAAGCTTCAAAAAAGAAGTAACTCTTTAAAACTCAACTTTAAATGTTGAACCTTCATTCACTTTAGAGCATATTGTAAATATAGAAATATAGGGGTCTGGTGATAATTATTGCCATCCTACAGCAAACCTCAATATGCCAGCAATTAGAAAAAGGTGTAATTGCAAGGCGAAAAGTTGCAGGAGCTACTAGTAGCTTCAATGCTTTTCAACGAAGTCAAGTGTGCCATTTTCAAAATTTTATTGATGTTTTAGGGCTGAGAAAAGCCAAAGAATTGGGTGATAGTCAGGCACTTATTTTCTTATTAAGTCACTTTTAGTTATTTGCAATTTTTTAACCATATCTTGTATCATAAAAGGTATTATCGGATTTTAAAGTAATTGTGGAAGTTTGCGCACATAACTGCACTTGAAAATGCCCATTGAAAGTTGTAGCCACCTAGCTCCCCTGTAACATCTACTACCTCACCTATAAAGTACAAACCATCAACACTTTTAGACTCTAAAGTAAGTGCATCTAAGCCTGATGCTCTTACTCCACCTCGACTTACTTCCGCCTTTGTAAAACCAAAGTTACCAGCTGGTGCAAACTCATAGTTATGAATTTTTTGCAAATTTTTCTTTTGCACAGCGTCTAGCTTTTTATACTCCAAATCTTTTATCTTAAGTGCATCAAGTATAGCTTTTGAAAGTCGTTTAGGCAGACCCAGCAGTGTACTAATCTGCTTTTTACTCCCAGATGCTAGATCTACGATATTTTTATTTGGCATAAAGTCTATAGAAATATTCCCTTTTTTCCAGTAGAGAGATGCACTCAGTACGGCAGGTCCACTTATCCCTTTATGAGCAAAGAGCATCTCCTCTTTGATGCATTTCTCTCCAACTTTAATATGGACAAAACAACTCAGTCCTGAGAGTTCTTTCATCCAACTCTCTTGTGGCTGTGTAGTGAGCCCCACTAAAGCAGGTAAAAACTCTTGAACTTCCATACCAAAATCTTTGGCGATATTTAAGCCTATCTCACTTGCACCTAAATTTTTAAAACTTTTACCACCTGTTGCAACGATAACCTTTTTTGCTCTTAAAAGTCCTTTTGATGTTTGCAGAGCAAAGATATCTTTGTCTTTTGTCAGAGAGAGTATCTCATGATTTAAGAGCATCTTTGTGTGCTGAAGCTTCTTTTTGAAAAGCTTAATGATAGCATCAGAGCTTGTTGTGCAAAAATAGTAACGATTTTTTCTCAACTCTAACTCTACCCCATTGATCTCTAAAAAATCTAACAAATCCTCTTTAGAAAATGCCCTTAATGCATTTGATATCAGTCTCTCATCCCCATCAAAATTTTTCAATTCTACATATTTGTTAGTTACATTACACTTACCACCACCAGAGATTTTAAGTTTCTTTGCACATTTTTCATTTGTATCGACTATGCCTATATTTTGTGACCTATCTAGATGCACTGCGCACATCAGACCACTCGCACCAGCACCAAGAATTAGGATATCGTATGTTTTCATGCAGGAATTATAGTGTATAATACGAAAAATATATCTAAAGTAGTAAAAATGGCAAACAAACTCCACATCGTATCGCTAGGATGCACTAAAAACCTTGTTGATACAGAAGTTATGATGGGAAGACTCCAAAACTTTGAACTCTCAGATGACAATGCAAACGCAGATGTTATCATCGTCAACACTTGTGGTTTCATCGATGCAGCCAAAGAGGAGAGCATCAACACCATCCTCAATCTCCACGATGCACGAAAAGAGGACTCATTGCTTGTAGTTGCAGGGTGTTTGAGTGAACGATACCGTGAAGAGTTAGCTGCAGATATGCCAGAAGTGGACATCTTTACGGGTGTGGGTGATTATGACAAGATAGATGAGCTTTTAGCTGCCAAAGAGTCCCGTTTTTCTGAGGAGGTATTTTTGATAGATGGAAGTGAGAGAGTGGTTACTGGCTCTACCTACCACGCCTACATCAAACTCTCAGAGGGGTGTAACCAAACATGTAGTTTTTGTGCTATTCCTTCATTTAAAGGTAAACTTAACTCTCGTACCTTAGAATCCATAGCTTTAGAGGTCGAGGGACTTGTAGCAAAGGGGTATTATGATTTTTCTTTTGTTTCTCAGGATTCATCTTCTTACCTTCGTGATCAAAATATCCAAGATGGTCTTAGCCTCCTTATACAACGCATAGAACTCATCGAGGGTGTCAAAAGTGCGAGAATTTTATATCTTTACCCATCTACAACTACTATCAAACTACTCAAAAACATAGCCAAATCAAAAATCTTCCATAATTATTTTGACATGCCTATCCAGCACATTAACGATGATATGCTTCGCATGATGAAACGCGGTTTTGGCAAAGACAAAACCATAGAACTTTTAGAGTATATGAAATCTTTACCAAACTCATTTTTACGAACAAGCTTCATCGTAGGGCATCCAAATGAAACACAAGAGATGTTTGAGGAGATGTGTGACTTTGCACAGAACTTTGGGTTTGACCGTATCAATGTATTTCTTTACTCTGACGAGGAGACTACAACTGCTTATGAGATGAGTGAGAAAATTCCTGCTGAGATAATCGAGCAAAGAGCCCAAATACTTGGTGATATTAGTACAGGGGTAGTTAAAAACTCTCTTAATGCTCTCATCGGCAAAGAGATTGAACTTATCATCGATGGAGAGAGTGATGAGCATCAGTTTCTACTCAGTGCAAAAGAGCTTTCTTGGGCTCCTGAGATAGACGGGGAGATCTATGTAAATGACCGCACAGATGACACCAAAGAGTTGGAGTTTGCTAAGGTCTATAAAGCTAAAGTCACTGGCATCGTTGGTAGTATCTTAACTGCTACAGTAGATAATAAAGATTAGAGTTTACGCTGATGCCTATGCTTAGTTGTGCTACGCTAAAACTACTAAGAGAGGGTAAAAACCTCTTAGCCTTTTCCGCTGGCATCGACTCCTCTGCCCTTTTCTTTCTCCTCATCGAGGCTAAGATACCCTTTGATATAGCTATTGTGGACTATGGAGTACGCCCCCAAAGCAAAGAGGAAGTTAGCTACGCCCAAGCACTCGCTCTTAAGCATAAACTTACTTGCCATCTCCATCATGCACCTCAGTTAGAGAAAAATTTTGAAGCAAAAGCAAGAGAGATTCGTTATGAGTTCTTTGACACACTCATCACAAAGTTTGGCTACAATAATCTTCTCACAGCGCATCATCTTGGAGACAGGTTTGAGTGGATGCTAATGCAGTTTTGTAAAGGTGCTGGTTGTGCAGAACTCTCCTCTATGAGAGAGATAGAAGAGCGTCCAAACTTTACGCTTGTACGACCACTACTACATCTTGAAAAATCTGAGCTACAAAACTATCTTGAGACTCAAGGTAAAAAATACTTTGTAGATGAGAGTAACTTAGATGAGTCTATAAAACGAAACTATTTTAGACATAACCATGCCCAGCCTCTCTTGAGTCGCTATGCAAAAGGGATCAAAAAAAGCTTTGAGTATATCGACTTAGATGCACAAGAACTGATTGAAGATGCAGAGCTACATACTATCAAAGATTTTTGCTATTTTCATGCAACCCATTCAAAAAGATCAGATATCTACACCATTGACAGATATCTTAAAAACTCAGGTCTCATGATAAGTGCAAAAGAGAGAGAACTTTT
>WFMY01000176.1 GCA_015488855.1 Helicobacteraceae bacterium | reverse complement strand
CATGAACATTTATAGTTGCTTTTGATACATCAATTCCGATACAATTTGACATCGTGAACCTCCTAATTATTTAAGAGAGTTCGTTAGCATAGGAGAATACTCCTATGTGACTTTTAAGCAATAATTTTACACATAACTTCGCCTCATGATTCAATCCGATCTAGCTTTTTCTTTTTCTTGCAAAAAAAAGATATTAAAAACTGATCTACTCGCCACCCAAATTTAAAGTGTAATTATCAGACTGTGTCCCAAGCTAGACTAAGCTGCTTTGAATTTAATTCGATACATTACTTCTAACGAAAACTCTAAAACAGTATAAACGAAAAAATTGAAAAAAAAGAACATACGAGATTTTTGAACAGTCCCCGAAAGAACCAAAAATATCTTCAAGTCTATTGCCCGATTGACGTAGCATTGAATGGTTTCAGAATTTTCATCGTTAATCGGAGCATAAAATTTTTGAACATTCTAACTTAATATTTTCATTTTATAAACCCCATTTTAAAACCATTATCAATATTTTTAACAGAAATTTCATCTTCAAGTCTTTGCATAAAATCTTTAATATCTGCAATAGGTCTAAATCTATGCTGACGAATAATTGCTGCAAAATCTCCCGGAGTTAAGTACTTTAAATTCTCTATACTACTTTGCATGGATACTGATGGTTTTGATAATCTCAATTCTTTACAGTATGACATAAATATTTTTTTTGCTTGTTTAGATTTTAAAAAATTAAACTCTAATTTTAAATCAAATCTTCTCAAGCTCGCTTTATCAAGATTATCCATCAAATTTGTAGTTGCGATAAAAACACCATTAAAATTTTCCATTTGAACAAGCATCTCGTTTACTTGTGTAACTTCCCAACTTTGTTTAGCTTGTGTTCTATCTGATAAAAAACTATCTATTTCATCAAATACCAATACCGCATTTTCCTCTTTTGCTTCTCTAAATGCACTTGCTATATTTTTTTCAGTGCCACCAACATACATACTAATTAAATCACTTCCTTTTTTAAGGAGTAATGGTTTTTGTAGTATCTCCGCGATATATTTTCCAAAAGCACTTTTACCTGTTCCAGCAGCTCCATATAAGCAAATTCTCGCATTCTTTGTTTGCTTTATTCCTTGAGCTAATTCTTTTAAATCAATAGTAGTATTTATATAATCTGGATTATACAAATTTGGCAAGCTATTGGTATTGCTATCTTGATTTATTTTTCCGAAGCCTTGTGCTTTTAAAGTATTGTTTAACAGATGGGTAAATGCTTTATATCTATTCCTGGTATTTATATTACTTAACACTTTCGCAGTTGTAGAAATAAGAGCTGGTGCTATATTTTCATTCTTTGCTAAAATTTCTATACTTTTTTTATCAAGTATCCCTTTAGAATATTTTTGAATTATCTCCGCTCTTTTTGCTTTAACTGGAATTGGCACTTCTATAGCTATATCAAATCTTCTGATAAGTGCGTTATCTATACTATCAATATTATTTGTAATCCAAATTGTTGGAAGAATATTTGTTTCTAATATTCTATTAATCCATGCCTTATCTTTTTGTCGTGTGGGTGGAGTAAAAAAACCACCAGTACTTTCAAAAATATCTTCCGCCTCATCATACATAAGTATTGTCTTTTTATTGGACAGCAGGGCTTGTGCAGATTTATACGCTTTGAGCCTTTTTGTTCCATCTATTGGTTCATCATCTTCATCTGTATAACTTACTTCATAAAGTTTTACTTTTAATTTTTGTGCTATTACTTTTGCAAGTTCAGTTTTTCCAGTACCAGGTAATCCATATAATAAAATATTAACACCCTTCGTTTTATATTTTTTAACACTTTGTAAGTATGGCAATAGAATTGCCAAATCTTTGCTCAAGTGTTTATAATCTTTTAGCTTTAATTCGCTTCTATTGCATACTTTAACTGACTCTTTTATCATTACTGATATATCTTCATCTAAGTTTAATAAGTTGTCTAAAAAAACATCATTTATTGAATCAATTTTTCTATCTAAAGAGAGCTTATTGGTCTTATTAATTGTGAGTAAGGAAGACTTACTAAACTTTGAATCACTTGTAAAAGCTTTATCTATCTCCTTCTTTGGTATAGAGAGGATTGTGCTAAGAGCTCTTTTAGCTTGTGTTGTATTGAGTTCACATCCTAGTAAGTCAACTGCATCATCTAACAATTCATATTGTTTCATTAAAACTACAAATTCCAATATTTGTTCTTCATATTTATTGAGACTCATAAGAGATGATATTTGAGCGATATTTTTAGATAAAAGTTTATTTGTTTTAAACTTTTTTTGTTGAGTGAGTTTGACAAGAGAATCATTAAAATAACTTAATGCATCCTCTCTTGTATAGTTATCATCTTTTGTATTTAAGAATTGTGTTCCATTCAAAAATGAAAGAATATTTTCTTTGGAAACATAGTTATCTTTATCAATAAAATCTCTATGACCTCCAAGATTTACTATAATTCGCAGAATCCATAATGATGCCTTATCTATTAGCTGTTTATCTATTAAGTCTGACTTTTCAAAATCTATCGCTAAAGTATTTGTTTGTCTATGTTTTCTTCTTCTCATTTATCATTCCTTTATGCTTTTGTAGTGTTAGTATAGTAATTTATTTGACAGCTTTATGTCTGTTTATGTTTTAGTTAATAATTCAATGAGAAGAAATTTTTTTATTTTTTGCAGTTTAATTCTAAAAGATTATTATTCTATTATCATAAGCGATAGATAAAAAGATGATTTTTATTTCATATAAACAGACATAAAGGTGTCGTCTATACTCTTTATACTCTGTTTACAAAAACAAAGGTACGCGAATGAAAAATTTGAGAATTAACGACATAGACAAACAGATACTATGCAGGGAAAATAGATACTTGCTACAAAGTAGCTAGATAAACTTGATTAATGATGGCAGGATTATTAGAAAAATACTAATATAAGACAACAATAAAGATTATATTAATATAAGAAGTAGTATATTTAACAAGATAATTTTAAGGAATAACAATGGCATTAAGCATTAAAGGGCGTATGAAAGTTAAAACATTAAAAGTAGACTTTAAAGAAGAGTTTGGGTTAACACTAAGAGTATATGATGGTCGAAGTTTTGCAGATGATAATGCAACTTTGGCAGCAATTAGAAAAAATGATAATAAAGGTGGGGAATTTTCACCAAAGAGAAATACTAAAGTTGGCAATCTTGAAGATAAGATTATGGATATATTTGGTATTAAAACACAGGTGGCTGGTTCTGATGACAGTTATCTGTGTAACAATGATTTTACTCTTGCAAAAGCTTTAGAAGTAGATGAAAAATTAATGCTTAAAAGAAGTAAAAAAGAGACAAAACATACTATAGATTCAAATACACCAACAGAAGATAAGGGTAAAACTCATATGAAAACTAAAGAATTAACTGCAAAAGAAAAGGAGTGGGCAGATGATATAATCTCTGCTCCAGATAAAGCTAAAGATAATGCAGAAATAATGTTAGAGGTTATTAGAACATCATACGCATCTAACTTTATGTATGCTTCAAATAGATTGAAAGATGATAAAGATTTTATATCTGAAGTTATTAAAGAAGACATCGATGCCCTTGAATATGCTTCGGATAGATTAAAAGAAGATGAAGATCTTGCATATTTATGTATACAAAGAGCTAATGAAAAAAATACTTCTAATTTTTTTGAAAGTTGCAATTCATTATCAGATGCTGGTTTAAGATATTTTAATCCTAAGGTATATGAAAACAAAAACATAATAGAAGCAATATGTTTAGTAACACCCATTATATTTTGGCGTTATATATCAAGTAAAAGAGGAATAGAAGAAAGTTATTTAAAATCTTTTATTAAATATAATGACTTAATATCAAGTTCACTCAAAGATGATTTTGACAAAAGATTAGACCATGCAAAAGAAATATTAAATAATACAGAAACTGTTTCTCAAAAAATAGAAAAAATTTATAATGTTTTTAATTGTTATTTATACCAAACACTTATAAACTTTGATAAGGACTTTAATTTAACTACTTCTGATTTTGATGAAGATACTTTTCTTCTTCCTCATCTTTCTGAGATAATAAAAGATGAAATTATAGAACCTCTTCAGGAAATGTTATGTAGCTATGAAGAGATTGACAGTTTAATAAACTGTTCAATTTATGATCATGATAGTCTTACTTTATTTAATTATATGGACAAAACAACTAATAGAACAACTGAACTTGCGGAGCAATTAGTTAGTTATGTTAATGAAGCTGATTTAGATGCTATTATAACTACACTGAACAGAGGTAGTGAAGATTGGTCTTTTAAAGATGATTGTGAAGAAGAATACAATGAGCTATTAGCAACAGTTGAAACTAAAGTAGGTGATGGTGAATTTACATATACTGATATCATAGAAATTGGTGATGAGTATGGTTCAGAATTTGTTTTAAACTTTTCTGATACATTTAAAGAAAAATTATTGAGTTTTATAAATGAGATGAGTGAAAGTGAACGAGAAGAATTTTATTGTATTGATGAAATTATTGAGTCTTTAGAAGAATAGTTAAACTCTTTAGCATTTTAAAATATTGACAATTGTCAGAAGGAAAGTCAAATGGTTTTAGATTTTTCAAAAAGCTATACTGCCTATGAAAATAAATTCAAAGAACAAGATGCAGTCGTTTTAAAAAAAGCTGATGTATTATCGTCAATACAAATAATGCTTAGTGATGCAATATCGGATTCAAAATATATTTCTTGGTTTCTTGATGAAGAAAAAGAAGCATAGTTAGAAGGGAAAAGCCTAGTGATAGAAAGTTGTATTTTTTGGCATATGGGGATTCCTTTTTATAAAGTAAATTATGGTGCTAAGTCTTATTTTATTGCAGAATTTTATATTGAACTATTAATATAATGCTGAAAAAGTAGCCAGTGAAGGAAGAAGTTGAACTTAAAAAAGAGATTTTAGATACGCTATATTTTGTTACAACTTCATATGCGGGAATGAAAATTGATATGGCAGGTCTCTTGTGTTGAAAAATTTGAATAAATTCACTTTGATATCTAATACTTTGAGAAGTGTATGTAAGAGTCTTAAAAATAAAAAAATAAGGTTTGAAGTACTAGAGTTGTATGATGTTGCTGCAATGGTATTAGAAGATACATCTTGTGAAATTTGAGCAACAAATTGTGAATCAAATTAGATAAAATATCTATAATTTAAAGGACTATTAAAAATGGCAAAATACATACTATTTGATACAGAGACAACAGGAAACCGAGAAGAAGATAGAATCATACAAGTAGGTGCTATGATTGTTGATGCCAAAGGTGAGGTAGAAGTTTTTGATGAGCTATGTAGTACTGTTTTGCCTATAACTGT
>WFMY01000175.1 GCA_015488855.1 Helicobacteraceae bacterium | reverse complement strand
CTCTTGGATTTCATCTGGTATAAATACTCCCTTTAAAGCAAAAGAATGGAAAAAAATAGGTGTAGATGGATATAAAGAGGTTTCAGAATGGAAAAAACTTGGTATAGAAACTCCTGAAAAAGTTATATTGTGGAAAAATGCAGGTATAGGAACCGCTGGCAAAGCATCTAGTTGGATTCATGCTGACTTGAAATCTTTGGAAGAAATTAAAAGATGGCAAGCAATAGGTGTTAATGATGGAAAGATTTATACTGAGTGGGAAAAATATGTATCAGATATAGATAAAGCAAAAGAATGGGTAGATGCCAATTATACACTTGATGATGTTAAAATATATGCACAAAATAATCAACATTCTCCATCTGATATTTCAAAATCAAAAATAATAGGTAAAAGTTTATTATTGTTCTCTCTTTTAATAGTAATTTTTTATTTTGTGAAATCTTTAGGCAATCGTCAGAATGTTAGTATTGATGAGGATAGAATAGTTGTTGTTGATATTTGGGAAGCACTTAGTACAGTTTTTGGTGGGTTACTCGTTTTTATGTTTATAAATTATTATATAAGTTTTCTTTTATCTCCGTTTGTGGGAATAGCAGCTGGATATATTTTTCTTTCAAGTTTATTGATTTTTATTATTCCTCTAGTTAAAATTTGGAGAGCATATTCTCAAGGGTATGATGTTAATTTAACACAAAAAACATTTAGTTTTCCTGCGAGTGATGTAGAAAATTCTATATGGGAAATTCTGACTATGAAGTCACTTAGAAATTTAATGCATCGAGAAACTCTAAAACTTGAAGATATAGAAGCCTTGAATAATGAAACAAAATATCCCAAAACAAATGAAGATAATAATATTAAAAGTAAAAAGGTTTATGCTGTTAATGTATCAGGCAGATTTGGGTCACGTCAGATGATATTTAACTCGAAACAAAAAAGAGATGAATTTAGAGCACTATTAAACAGAAGTGTAAGAAACTTAAATGGAAAAATACATTCAAGTGATTTTAATTTGGATTTTCAGTAAAAAATAATATGTGATATAATCATCATTAATAATTTTAAGAGGAGAAAGAAGATGGCTGATCAATTTATCGTTAAAGTAGATGGGAAAAAAGTGAAACTTTATAAATCAACAGGTTCATTGAATAAAATTATCAATGTAAATAAGGATATTGTAAATGCTATTCAACAAGGTGATGAAATTCATGTAACTACTGCAAAAGGGAAAGTTAGAATTTACTCCTTGACTGGAAGTCTCAAAAAAATTATTTGAAAAGTTTCTATGCACGTTAAGGACTATGTTAAGAAAGAAAATCTCATAATTGATGGAATGTTTCTAAGTATATTTAAATATTGTTGAACTATACAGATATTTAATGTCGATATAAAAGTAAAATGTAAAAAGGATAAATTAAATGGCAAGTATTGTAGATAGACCAAAAGAATCAACAGAAGGTGATTTGCTTGAGATAGAAAAATATACAAATGGGTTAATTCAGTTTATAGAATCGTCTGCTACACCTATAACAATAGGGGTACAAGGTGAATGGGGAAGTGGAAAAACTTCTTTACTTAACACGATAAAAGAAGATTTGAGTGACAAGGAGGGTGCGAAGCATTACCCTATATGGTTAAATACTTGGGAGTACTCTTTGCTCTCTTCTCCTGATGAAACACTTATTAAAATTATTTCAGGGTTGGTAAGTCAGATTGGAGACTTGACACAAAATCAAAATAATGAAACAGGTAAAAAGGCTGCTGCTGCACTAGGTACACTTATGAAAGGTTTTGGTGGTGTGATGGGTGGTTTTGGTGGTAAAGCTATTGAGATGGCTGGAGATGCTGTGACTTCTGCGAGTAGTAGTAAGCCCTCAGATAATTCCATAAAAGCATTAAGGATTGCACTTCAAAATGTTATAGATGAAGCTATCAATAATTCAGATAAGAAGGCTTTTATATTTTTCATAGATGACCTAGACAGACTTGACCCTGCTGTGGCAGTCAGTATCTTGGAACTCATTAAAAATCTTTTTGATTTAAAAAATTGTATTTTTGTACTTGCTATTGATTATGGGGTTGTTATTAAAGGGTTACAATCTAAGTTTGGTGTTATGACGGAAGAAAATGAATGGGAGTTTAGAGCATTTTTTGATAAAATAATTCAACTTCCTTTTTCTATGCCTACTGCAAATTATAACATTGAAAAGTACTTACAGTCTCTTCTAGTGAACGTAAATTATTTTGCTGAGGCTGATTTGCAAAATAAGGAAATACTCTCTAGCATAGCAGAGACTGTTAGTTTATCTGTGGGAACAAACCCAAGAGCACTGAAAAGACTTGCTAATTCTGTAGCACTTATAGAAATAATTCGTGGAAATGAGAAGATTACACCTGAAGAGAGAGTAATAGAGTTTGCACTTATTTGTATTCAAATCGCATACCCCCTTATCTATGGTCTTATCCAAAAAGAATCTGATTTTACCAAATGGAGTGATGAATTTGTTTATACGGTTTTAAAAAATAAAAAGATTGATATAAATGATTTAGATGCACTAAAAGAGACAGAAGAGTTTGATGAAGAGTGGGAGCAAAATATTTGGAAAATATGTCAGATTAGTAGTTTCCTCAAACAAAGATCATATCAGCTTTCAAGACTTTTAAATTTTATAAAATATAATGTTCCTGATAATGATAATGAAGAGATGAGCGTAACACTTGACAGACTTCTTAGTATGTCTTCTGTTACAAGTGTAAGTGCAGAGAGTATAGTTAAAAATTCAAAGGCGACATTCCAATTCAGACCCTTTGCTGTGCCATTTGTGAATGAAGTCTTGAATCCAAAATTCAAAGATTACCTCGAAAAGATGGAAAGTAAATTTGAAATAAGATCAAGTAAAGTAAATGGGGCTATTAGTTTTGCACTTAAAAAAGGAGAGATGGATTTTGATTGTATTGCGAAACTTGATGATAGGGAGATTTTTCTATCTTTAGATGATAATAGATCCTCGGGGAATAAAGATATGATATATAAGTGGTTCCAGAAAATTTTATCTAATACTTATCCTGATATGATTTCCGTAAAAGTATACCTAATATAAAAAGCAAGTTAAATATACTTATCTATTAATTGATAGGTATACTTTTACGGAAGAGGAGATGTCACAGAATGAAGATATCAAGATAGAAATCTATAAAAATAGGATACAAGAATTTTATGAATCAGTTATACCTCAATTAAGTAAATATTGCTTGGAAGAGCAACACT
>WFMY01000174.1 GCA_015488855.1 Helicobacteraceae bacterium | reverse complement strand
CTTGCATTTAGCTTTTGTGAGTCTAAAGCGGCTCTTGTTTGTAATGCTTCCATATCATCAGTGATGATGTGAGCTTCGTATTTTGCTCTGGTTATTTGTGTATAAAAATCATTAAAGCTTGCTGCTTGAGAATTGGCTACTGCTATCACTTTATCTGTGGTTTTTCCTTGGGATGCAAAGTCTGTTATTGCGTAGGCATGTTGTATATATGGGTATTGTTTTGTTGAGAATGTTTGCTCCTTATTGTTGATATCTACGGTGATTAAATTATTTTTAATGCTTTTGATAGTTCCTATTTGTCCATTTTTTAGTTTTAGCTTATTGTCATTTTTCTTCATGATAATTTGCTCACCGATTCCAAATTCACTTTTAGTTTCTTTAAAAAGGTTGAGTTGAACACCTTTAGTTGATAAATCAACTGTTTCAGTAAATGTTTTATTTTTACCTCGATGTTCAATTTTCAAAGTATTGTTGTCCGGGTTAATGCTTTTAATTGTTGCCTCTCTGCCGGCTGATATACTTCCTATATTTTTTGATAGATAAACTTTTTCGCCCTTTTGATAATACATAGCACTTCTTTTTTCAAGTGCTGACATACTAGGAACTTCACGGGTGTTAAACTCTTGTGATTTTGTTATCTCACCTTTTGAGGCGAGTGTATTACGAATGGATTGGTTTAGTGATTTACGGTCGGTATTTGTAGTTGTAATAAGCAGGGCATTATGCCTATCTTGAAGATATTCAGTTTGTGCAGCTATTAATCTTTCATCTGCGTGTTTTATCTCTTTTGTCGTATCTTTTAGAATATTAAGTGCATTAACAATATCTCTATCTAAAATTGCTTTTACGGCATTTTTCATTTTGTCATTTTTTTGTCGATTTCCCTCATCAAGATATACAGTAGTAAATCCCTGCCTTTGCATTCCTGCAAAAATGTCACCCTGAGAGATACTTTTCTTTTGATTTTTATCTCCACTAAATACTAATTTTAGATTGTTCTTTTCTGCAATTTTCATTAACTTATACGTGTCACGGAGCCCTAGCATACCTGCTTCATCAATAATTACTATTGCATCTTTTATTTGCAATTCATCTTGAGCCTGAATAAATTTTGTAATTGTATATGATTCTTTGATTCCGGCTTCTTGAGCTAAGTTGTCGGTAGCTGTACCTGTTGGTGCTAGAGCAACTATTTTTATCGTGGATTGCTCTGCTACATTTTTTACGATTTCAAGTGAAGTTGATTTACCTGCGCCAGCTATACCTTGAGCGATTATATATTGGTCATGTGATGTAAGGATGGTGTGGGCTAGTTTATTTTGAGCATCTTTGAGAGTGAACCCTTTTTGTTTTTCAAAATCTTTAATTGCTTGGATAACTAAGCTTTTATCCTCTGTAATCGAGAAATTGGAATTATTAGATTGAGAGAAAATATACTCTTCTTTTTCAAGTACCTCTTTAGTGGTGTATTGATTCTTATCTTGGTTGATAGTGATTAAATCTTCATAGTGTTTAAACTCATTTTCGATTGTTTTAAGTTGAACATCTGTAGTTAGTGCAACTTTTAGTGAGTGCTTAAGGATGTCTTCACGGCTAAAAACTGATTGTTTATCTGTAATATCTTCGATTGCTATTGTTATTACATCAAATGCATCCATTGTTCGCATTTCAAGTGATTCATCAACCTCCTGAATCTTCTCTATGTTTGCACCAGCAGCTTTTAATCTTTCAATATTTTCATTCTGGATAGCCTGTCTATCTTTATTTTTGTCTTTCCATTTTGCAGTTTGCTTTTGAGCTGTGTGAGTAGCTTTATAGCTTGTTTGTCCTGATTTTAGCATTTCTTTTTTTATATCATTTGAACGAGTTGAAAATTGTTCTCTTATCTCTTTATTGATATTTTTAATTGAAAATGAGCCTACTTTTGCATCCGTTACTTCAACTTCATAACCAAGTTTTTGAAGCTCTTGCGCCAATGCATTACGCTGTATTTGTCCAATTAGTTGATGGTTCATCATTGTCTGATTAAATTCAATGGATTTATACTGTCCATTTTTGTCTTGAAGCATATTAATCATAAGGCAATGTTGATGAAGGTGCATATCGTTGTTTCGACTTTCTGAATGGTCAAATCTTGTAAAGAGCAGTTTCGATTTTGCTGTATTGTCTCCTTGCAGATTATCTCTACTTTTTGAATTTGAATAATTAGCCTCCACAAAATCTAAAGCTGTATCTATTGATTTTGCAAAAGCTGTTCTTATCTCTACTTTTGTTTTATCATCACTTACTTCATATAGAATTGATATAGACTTATCTGCTGCAAAAGTCAAATCTAATGCAGCTCTTTTTCGCTCTCCTTCTTTACCTAAATCTTTCTTATTTAGCTTCAAAAGCTGCTTTCTAGTTGTAGGATGTTGAGCTTTTAAAACTGCATCGAAATCTTTTAAGTTGAACTCATTTAAACCTAATTCATTTTTCAATTTACCGTAAAATGAACCCTGCTCAAACTCATTATTGATATAATATGTGTCTTGCTCAAAATAATTTCTAGCGTTTGAACCAGTAGTAATTTTTGGTCTTGCTAACATTATCATATCTCCAAAATATTTTTAATTAATTTAAAATCATCTTCTGAAATATCATCTCTTGTTTTTATCAGTCCTTGATCTTTTGTAAAATTAAAACCGTAAAATGTATTTTCTTTTTTTTCTTTATTGAAATCTAAAATAGATACGCTACAAAAGCTATGTGTAGAAATAAAATACCCAGCTTCTTTAATCTTTTTACTTATTTTTGAGCTATCTATGAACTGTTCAATGCT
>WFMY01000173.1 GCA_015488855.1 Helicobacteraceae bacterium | reverse complement strand
TTATTAGCTACATTTCGCTAAAATATCTTATGAATATTTCCAAACTCCATATTAGCTTAGATGAGAACACTTTAGTTGACATTAATTTTTTTATTGACAAATCTTTAGCTCTTGTTGGTCAGAGTGGAAGCGGGAAGTCTTTGAGCATCAAAGCACTTCTTGGGATGTTGCCTCATGAGATGGAGTGTGATTTAGAGATTGATTCAGATTTTGAGTTAAAAGCTGGTGATAGTGTTGGATTTGTTCCTCAAAATCCTTTTACAGCCTTGCCCCCACTCACTAGGATAAGAAAACAATTTTTTGTCGATGATGCTAGAATGACTGAGTTGTTTGAGTATGTAGATTTGGATATGTCACTTTTAGATAGGTTTGCCCCAGAGCTTTCAGGGGGACAACTCCAACGCGTTGTTATTGCGATGGCACTCTCATCAAATCCAAAGTTATTGATGCTCGATGAGCCGACAACTGCACTTGACCCAACTACAAGAGTGATGATACTAGATCTCCTAAAAAAGTTGCAAAATAAGCACCATTTTAAAATCCTTTTTGTAACGCACGATATGAACTCTGCAAAGAGTTTATGTGAAGATATCTGTGTGATCAAAGATGGGAATGTGGTTGAATATGGTAAAATGCAAGATATTTTAGCAAATCCAAGTGCAGCTTATACAAAAAAACTTATAGAAGCGAACTTTGCAAATAGGAATTTTAGGCAATGATAAAAAAGATAAAAATAAAAAATATCATCTTTTCCCTTTTTATACTTGGAGTTTTGTCTCCATTTCTTATAGTAGGTTATTTTTTATTAACATACAATTTTGATATATCAAGACTTGTAGATTATCATCCAAGTCAAACAACAAGAATCTATGATCGTGATGGTAAAAAAATTGCAAATATTTTTGATAAAAAGCATAGATATTATGCCTCATTTGATGAGATACCTCCAAAAGTTATTGAAGCTTTAGTTGCCATAGAAGATACTACTTTTTTTGAGCATCCTGGTATCAACATCGATGCAATATTTCGTGCAGCTATCAAAGTTATCAAAGCGGGGAGTGCGGTAGAGGGTGCAAGCACTATTACACAGCAGTTAGTAAAAAATGTACTTCTAACAAGAGAGAAAAAATTATCTCGAAAAGTCAAAGAAGCGATCTATGCGCTCAAATTGGAACATGCCCTTACAAAAGAGCAAATCCTTGAGCGTTACCTCAATGAGATATATTATGGGCATGGATATTATGGTATCAAAACAGCTGCTGATGGTTATTTTCACAAGCGTTTAGAAGATTTGACTCTCAAAGAGATAGCAGTATTGGTAGGGCTGCCAAAAGCTCCTAGCACTTATGCACCGACAAAAAATTACGATATATCGATGGGAAGAGCAAATCGAGTTTTAGCTCGTATGCGAACTCTTGGTTGGATTGATAAAGTGCAGTATGAGAAGAGTGTCGCAGAGAGTCCAGAAGTTTTTAATACAACGCTCACTCAAAATAAAGCACCATTTATAGTAGATGAAGTTGTAAGGAGGATGCATACTTTAGGGATTGACGATATAAAAACAGGTGGTTATGAAATCTACACTAGCATAGATTTACGACTTCAAGCTGTCGCACGGGATGCTCTCAAAGAAGCCTATAATATGTCATTAGAGCGTATTGAAGCTTATAAGATAAAAGATCAAGAGATCCTTTTAAAAGACCCTATGTGGGATGTCGCAGATGATGTTAATACTTCACTTTTAAATGGAGCATTAGTCTCTCTTGAAGCAAATACAGGCGATATCCTAGCGATGGTTGGAAGTATAGAGTATAAAAAAAGTTCATACAATAGAGCTACGCAAGGACGCCGCCAACCAGGAAGTGCTTTTAAGCCTTTTATCTATCAGGTTGGAGTTGATTTGGGTTTTAGTGGAGCTACAAAGCTTGTTGATGTATCTCGTTCTTATAAGTATAAAAAAAATGGAGAGGAGATGCTCTGGCAACCTCAAAATTATGAAAAAAATTATAAGGGACTTATTTCTCTTCGAGAAGCACTTGTTCACTCAAGAAATCTTGCAACGATAAATCTAGTCAATGAGATAGGTTTAAAACAACTGCTTGCACAGTTAAAAAAATTTGGTATTAAAAATCTTCCTCATGATTTATCGATTGCTTTAGGGACTATTTCACTTTCTCCTCTTGAACTTGCAAAGTATTATACATCGTTTGCAAACAAGGGTATTCAGGTTGAACCAAAGCTTATAAGTTTGATAGAAAAAGATTCAAATGTTATTTATGAAAAGCAGATTAAAGAAAAATTTATTACAGAACCAACCCAAGCATTTATTATGACAACGATATTGCGTGATGTTGTCAAACGAGGCACTGGTCGTCGTGCCAAGGCTTGGGGGATAGAGCTTGCAGGAAAAACTGGAACTACAAATAATAATGTTGATGGGTGGTTTGCAGGGTATTCACCAACGATAGAAACTGTTGTCTGGTTTGGAAATGATGATAACACCCCGATGCATAGATGGGAAACAGGCGGAAAGATAGCTGGACCCGCATTTAAGTATTATTACGATCATCTCATCAAACTTTATCCTGAGATACCTAGAAAATTTGAAGTTCCAGAGGAGATTATCGAGGTGAAAGTTGGTAAAAGAAAAGAGTATTTCTCCCCTATCTCTAAACCACCAATGGTTGAAAATGAAGTCAACCCCGATGCAGAGTTACTCTTTTAAAAAGCTCGGTTGATAGCACAAAAAAGTGCTTTAACAGAAGCATTTGAGATGTCACTATCTGCTCCAACACCAAAACATGAAAGTGTTGTGGCATTTTGAATCTCTATGTAGGCTATGGCTGTAGCCGTGCTTTTTTCACCCCAAGAATGCTCTGAATATGATTTGAGCGTAAACTCATTTTTATACTCTTTGAGAAGTGCTTTTCGGCAGGCATCTACTGGACCATTGCCTTCACCCTCCGCTACAATCGTCTTGTCGTTATGTATATATGTAAGAGTGCATTTTGAGATGCCCTTTACGGAAGTTACTGTAAAGTCTATGAGAGAGATATGCTCTTTTACTCCAAAGTAAGTCTCCTTAAATATTTGTAAAATCTCTTCAGACTTGAGAACTCTTCCTTTGGCATCAGTTATGGACTGAACCACTTTACCTATCTCTGGATGCATAGCTTTTGGTAAGATGTAGCCATAGTTTTTCTCTAGTATAAATGCTACTCCACCTTTTCCAGACTGAGAATTGATGCGGATAATATCTTCATATGTTCGACCAACATCATTTGGATCCATAGGAAGATAAGGAACTTCCCATAAAATATCATCTTTAGCTTTTTGATGTGCCATTCCTTTGTTAATAGCATCTTGGTGAGAGCCTGAAAAAGCAGTATATACTAACTCACCTACATAAGGATGGCGAACATGGGTATCAATTTCTGTACATCTCTCAACAACTTCTAAGACCTCGTTGACATCACTAAAGTCAAGTTTAGAGTCTATCCCTTGTGTCGTCATATTCAGAGCTAAGGTGATGATATCGACATTTCCCGTTCTCTCACCATTACTAAGCAAAGTGCCTTCTACCCTGTTAGCTCCTGCTAAAAGTGCAAGTTCAGTTGCAGCTACACTTGTTCCACGGTCATTGTGCGTATGTGTAGAGATGATGATGTTTTCTCTGTTATCAAGATGCCCTGTCATCCACTCTATCTGATCCGCATAAATATTTGGAGTAGCCATCTCCACTGTTGATGGTAAGTTGATAATCACTTGACGAGTGTCAGAGATACCCCATCTTTGTGTAACAGCATTACAAATTTTTGCAGCGAAGTCTAATTCTGTTCCTGTAAAGCTCTCTGGGCTATACTCTAAAAATATCTCTCCATCATGGTTTTTTTCATACTTTTTGATGATATCAACACCCTCTAATGCGAGTTCTAAAATCTCATCTTGAGTTTTGCAAAATACTATTTTTCTTTGCGCTATTGATGTTGAGTTGTAAAGATGCACAGTCGCTTTTTTGACACCTTTTAAGGCTTCAAAACTTTTAGCTATAAGATGCTCTCTTGCTTGTACGAGTACCTGAACAGTAACATCATCTGGGATGAGTGCATCATCTACTAAACGGCGTAAAAAATCAAATTCTACTTTAGAAGCGGAAGGAAAACCAACCTCTATCTCTTTAAATCCGAGTTTGAGTAAGAGTGCAAATAATTCAAGTTTTTTCTCCATAGACATAGGGTTGATAAGAGCTTGATTGCCATCTCTTAAGTCAACACTACACCAAGCTGGAGCGTGTGTTATGGTTTTAGTAGGCCAGATTCTATTTGGCAAATCTATCTGTGGATATGGGCGGTATTTGCCCTTTGTTACATTGTTCATAATGAACCTTTACTTGAATTATTAATAATAGCACTCTTGCATGTATTATTAAGTATGGAATTATAACAAAATTGTGGTTAGTTGGGGAGTTTAATGATTTTGCAGAAAATATAAAGTGAGCTTTTGCTCACTTTATCGTTATTAACATTGATATGTTGTTTTGAACTCGTAGGCAGTTGGACGGCCTTCATCTGGGTAGATGTCACGCTCAAATCTATAGTGCTGATAAGTGTCTATCATATCATCAGTAAATACTGGTTTTAAGAAATCATTATCACCAATAAGACCTTCAATAGCTTCACGCAATGTGTGTGGCATTTGTGGGATCCCTTTTTCACGAATCTCATCTAAAGAAAGCTCAAAAAGATCTTCATCCATTGGACCAACAGGTATAGTGTTGTCTTTAATACCATCAAGACCAGCCATCATCATTACAGCAAATGCAAGATAAGGACAAGCAGTAGAATCTGGAAAACGCATCTCTATACGAGTAGCACCTTCAGTAGCTCCATAAGGGATACGACAAGCAGCCGAACGGTTTTGTGAAGAGTAAGTTAAGATACTTGGTGCTTCAAAACCTGGTACAAGTCTTTTGTATGAGTTCGTTGATGCATTTGTAAATGCAGAAACAGCGGCAGCATGTTTAAAGATACCACCAGTATAGTTGAGAGCCATCTCTGAAAGATTCCCATAATTACCCTCTTTGTAAAAAAGGTTTTTACCATTTTTCCATAAAGATTGGTGAACATGCATACCATTACCATTGTCACCATAAAGTGGTTTAGGCATAAATGTACAAGTTTTACCATTGAGGTGAGCGATCATTTTACAAACATATTTGTACTTTTGAACATTGTCAGATGCACCGATGATGTCAGAGTAAACAATACCGATTTCACCTTGACCTTGAGCAACTTCGTGGTGACCAAGAATAACTTCAAGACCAACTTGTTCTAATACTAACATCATCTCAGCACGCAAATCTACCATGGAGTCAGTAGGTTGTACTGGGAAGTATCCACCCTTAGTTCCTGGACGGTGTGCAGTGTTGTACATATCTTCATAATCAGTGTTTGAATTCCAATCACCCTCTTCAGTATCTACTTTATAACCAGATTCGTTGATGTTATCAACAAATTGAACATTATCAAAGATGAAAAATTCATTTTCAGGTCCAAAGTATGCTGCATCAGCGATGCCAATCTCTCCAACATGCTTTAATGCTGCTTTAGCGATAGAACGAGGACATTTTTCATACGCTTTACCTTTGTAAATATCAAAGATATCACAAATGATGATGATAGTTGGATCAGCAGTAAATGGATCTAAAAATGCAGTATCAACATCAGCTTTTAAAAGCATGTCTGACTTGTTGATAGGTTGCCATGCTTCGATAGATGAACCATCAAATGGAAAACCAGCTTCTAAATTTCCAGCATTTACAGCACTCATTCTGTAAGTTAAGTGATGCCATGCACCCTTAATATCTGTAAATCTTAAATCTACAAATTGAACATCATTCTCTTCACAATATGTAAAGAATTCTTCTATGTTATTAACAAATTTACCCATTCGTTTCTCCTGAAATTAAAATTGCTATCATTTTATCGTATTTCAATTAATGTTTTCCTAATAATGTCTAAAATTTATGATTTTATACTAAACAACTCATTGATATATGTCGCGCTTCACCCTTTTCACCTTTTTTATTTAAGAGTTTATTCACTATAATGGGAATGAATAAAGAGTCCTACATTAAATTTAGTGAAATATGACTATTTATTTAGCATAAATTACATTTTGGAGAGATAGATGAGTTTTTTTAAAGTATTGGGGTTGATCTTAATCCTTATTATTGGATTAGGATTTAGTGGCTGCAGTTCAGCAATGCCAAATGCAGTAAATGGAAAATACTATATGCTAGGTGATAGTAATTGTAAAACTTACAAGATTATTGATAACCATAGAGTTATGTGCTATAACTCTGATGGAAAAAAAATGGGCTACAGAAATGCAATGAACGATGAAGAGTTACAAAAATGGCAATCTAATAAATCACAAAACAATGTTCGTTCTAAAAACACATTAAATCAGAGAGACTGGTATTAAGTGGAATTATTTTTTGCCTCGAATAAGAATGGGGAGAAATTTAGAACTCCATACCATAAAAAGTAGTACCCAGAGACTAAATGAGATGTCAAATAAAAAGTTTAGCCCCCATCCGTAACCAAGGTTAAGACTATATAAAAAGCGGGAAATAACAACAAGTTGTGTAGATAAGAAAAGGGCTTTATCAAATGTGGTAGCATTGGGTGGCTGGTTTGAATGTCCGTAGGTGACTCGAGTTCCAAAACCTATAAGAATCGTTGTTAAAAAACCAAGTGCTAAGAGATGCATACCTAAAAATACGAAGTTTGTATCTTGGATAAGTTCTGCACTCAAGGCAAGAGCATCTATGAAAAAAGCCAAAGGTAACCAAAAAAGACCTAAGTGTAGTACCCAGATGATAGCATAAGCATTCTTATCGAGCATTTTCCAAGATAAAAATTCACCTAAAAGATAGAATCCAAGTAGCACATCAAGAATGATCTCTGCGATTTTTATATATTCATGTGAATTAAAAGTACTTAGGAGTGTTTTAACAAAAAGTAAAATAAATACTGCACTAACAAAGCGTTCATCTTTTGGCTCCATAGAGTGAGAGAAAAAGGGGATCATCCTCTGACCTACACTAAAAGTTAAAAAGATTAGAAACATATAAAATGAAAAACTTATAGCAAACTTCTCAATAAGGGGAATAAATACAGAGAGCATCATCAGAATATTTCCATAAAGACCAAATCGAAATGCACGCAATATCCAAAATGGGTCTTCAAGGTTTGCTGCTTCACTTTTAGTGAAAAGAAAATTGAGTTTTTTTACTATGAGGTAGTTTCCCATAGCGATGATAAGCATTGCAAGTACTGTGAGATATAGTGACACAAAAGAGCCAATGAAAAATAGAATGATACCAATAAGGTTTGTATAGAAAACTTTGAGATAATAGGGCTTTTGGACATCTCTCATCCCACAATATTTTGGATAGGTGGTAAACAAGAACCCTGTAAAAACATTTGTAAAAACGATAAATATCAATGAATAAACATGAAAAAATGGAGTAGCAATACTAAGATGCAATACCCCTTTGTAACTTAGGGCAAAGAGTAGCATCATCACAATGGCATTGACAATGCCTAGGGTAAAAAATGGTTGGTGTACTTGAGAGAGAAAATATCCCTCTTTTTTTTGTGTGTCTTGTGAAAAGGTCAAATTAAAAACTCCATATCTAATTTTTGAGCGTAGTGACTTAGCATCGCTCGCTCAAAGTCATTGTTTGTTGTATATTGGTACCCAAATGTTTTTGCCCACATCTCATGTTCCTCCATACAGAGGTAAAAAAATACCTCTTTATGCCATGGCTCAAAGCTCTTGTAAGCGTGAGAAAACATCTCCTCTTTAGTAGCATCGGGGTAGGAACTCTTACCACTAGCATCTACCATGGGTATCTGTGTGATTTTTGAGTGAAACTCTCTAGCTCTGAGTTGTTTAATGACTGGCTTTATGAATGTAAGTGTACCAAAACTTACTAGGGCAACCTCTTGACTTATGAATGTTTTTTGAAGAGATTGATACACTTCTTGGTATTCATCAAGATAGCCTTCATATTCAACTATTGGGTGGAAGTGAAAACCAACTTTGATGCCCTTATCGGCTAGTTTTCTTGCACTTGCAACTCTCTTTGCAAGAGATGCTGTAAGATGCTCTTCATTGTCGATGATGGTTTGGGTATTGAGGCTCCATGTGCAGAGTATATTTTTTGGTACATCATTTTCTAAAAAGTAGCTGATATTGTCTGACTTTGTTTTAAACTCTAAGATTATATTTGGATTTTTTCGTGCAAACAAAAAGAGTGCATCAAGAATCCCTTCACGGTTTCCAAACATGAGTGAGTCTGAGGCTTGGCCTGTCCCAATGTGGTAGGTTTTGTTTTGGTCTAAATCAAGGTTTTTGAGTTTATCAGCAAAACCGCTGTCAAAGGTGATGGTGTTTTGCTTGTAAAAACTTTGGATAGAACAGTAGGAGCAGTCAAAACCACAACTCTCTACTGCATCAAGTGTAAGTAAGTTACAACAGCGAGTTTTCTCAGATGCAACAGGGCAAAGACCAAGTCCAAAACCCTTTTTATCTTGAGTCGTAAATTTGTATTTTTGTTCTGTTGGGACATTTTTAAGAGTAAAGTCCTCATAAGAGTTTGGTTTGTCTTTGAGTGTTTTATAACTAGCTTTGAGCTCTCTCATAACAACTTTTTTTGCCTCATGTGTAGGAAAAATTTCTATGAGTGGTGCCTCATTCCACATGCGTAGATCTCTTGCTATCTCTATGATTTGCTTTATCTCTTGAAATGAAAACTTGAGTTGATACGCTTTTTGCTCGATGAACTCTTGTTCTGCTTTGTAAAGTTGTGAAAAGTTTGTATTTTGTATTGCGTTATTGAATTTTTCTGCGTAATTATCTGCCATTTGTAATTGTAACCAATTTCTTGAACAAAAATATGTCAATTTGTCATATTTTTCCATGAAGTATAAAATTTATCCTATACTATTTCCATCCTACAGCAAACCTTAATATGCCAGCAATTAGAAAAAGGTGTAATTGCAAGGCGAAAAGTTGCAGGAGCTACTAGTAGCTTCAATGCTTTTCAACGAAGTCAAGTGTGCCTTTTTCTAATTGTCCTTTGGATGAGCCATAAAGGGGCAATCTGCAAAGCATCTATCCTTCAACTCTACTAGTAGAGTCTTCAGGCTAGTTACTTCACATTTTACCCCTTTATGACTCACTGGCATGTTAAGGTTTGCTGTAGGATGGCAATATTTCAAAAGGAGTGAGTAATGATACTTGGAAAATGTCCTTACTGTGAGGATGGAGAGATAGAGGTGCGAGATAAAGAGGTAAGTGGTAAAAAAGTAAAACTTTATGCCTGTTCAAATGCACATTGGAAAACGGAAGATGGAGAGATGTTTGAACTCACAGAGGATGCGAGTTGTGACTTTAGGATCTGGCAAAATTCTCTCTCTCGATATGGTAAATGGCTCTCTTACAAAGAGGTGAGAGGATTACTTGAGGATGACTCCATAGAGGTAGAATTGCTCAGTAAAAAACATGGCAAAAAAATCCATTACAACAAACATATTATTCTAAGTCAAGAGTATGGAGTAAGTGTTCTTTGGGATTAAATAGGTTAAAATTAAATTATGAATAAATATCAAGAAGCGATAGAGAGTACAAACATAGTCTCTAAAACCGATGTCGATGGTATCATCACCTTTGTTAATGATGAGTTTTGTAAAATATCAGGCTATACTAAAAAAGAGCTCATTGGTCAAAATCACAATATTGTCCGCCATCCTGATGCAGATGCTTCCAAGTTTAAAGCCCTATGGGATACCATCAACGCAAAAAAAATCTACAAAGATACAGTGAAAAATCTTGCTAAAAATGGCTCTACTTTTTATGTAAACACAACGGTTATCCCTATCTTAGATGAGAGTGAAGAGATAAAAGAGTTTATTGCCATCCGTTATGATGTCACCCAAGAGATGCTCTACAAACAACAAGTCCAAGATGAGATAGCTAAAAATAAGATAAAGCAAAAGGCTATGCTCACACAGGCGAGACATGCATCTCTTGGACAGATGCTCGCAAATATTGCGCATCAATGGAGACAACCACTCACAGAGTTGAACCTTACTGTATACAATATGAAACGCTCAGTAGGTGACTTAGCTAAGATTGATGAGTATTTTTCTCAAAGTAAAGATATCATCAAGTCTATGTCAAATACTATAAATGATTTTACAAATTTTTTCACACCCGATAGAGAGGTGAAAAGTTTTAATGTTTGTGAGAGCATCAGTGAAGCGGTAAAACTATTGGATGAGCGACTAGGTAAGTCTATGATAGAGATAACGCTAGAACTCGAAGATGCACAAGTCTTAGGTGTACAAAATGAGATCACACAGGTGCTTGTAAATCTACTCAACAACTCCGCAGATGCATTTGAGCAAAAGGGTGTACTCCTTCGTCAAGTAGATATAAAAACAAAGTGTGATGATGAAAATGTGCATGTGATAGTTACAGATAATGCAGGGGGGATAGAGAAAAAAATCATAGATAAAATTTTTGATCCCTATTTTACAACAAAACATCAAAGAAGTGGGACAGGGCTTGGTCTATTTATGTCTAAAATGATTTGTGAGCAGGGGATGGGTGGGACTTTAGGGGTCAAATCTCTTAAATCCAATACTACTTTTACTATAGACCTCCCTTTGGATTTAACATGAAAAATAAAAAGCTCAAATCACTCAAAGTTTTACTTGTAGAAGATGAACAAAATATTGCACAGCTTTTAAAATCTGCTTTAGG